>JBJTIX010000341.1:0-1662 GCA_046095205.1 Opitutia bacterium | reverse complement strand
GGGTGCAGCCCGAGAAGAACAGGGCCGTCAGCAGATACAGGAGGATGTTCCTCGAATGGGACCGCATGGTGGATCGCGGGCGCCTCCCGGCGCCCTGTTACGTTCTCAGTAACGGAAGGCCGCCGACAGCGTCAGGGTGTTGGAACTGAAGTTGCCCGCGGCGTTGTTGGCGATGCGGGAGTCGGTGAAGTTGTAGCCCGCGTTGAAAGTCAGGTTGGAATTGTAACGGAAATCCGCGCCCAGCGTATACACCATCGTGCTGACGGCCGTGAGCGTTCCGGCGTTGAGGGCGTCGGTCTCGTTGCGGGTGACGGACAGGTTGAGCGTGAGCCCCTCGCCCGCGTTCATGTTCATACCGTAGGTGTAGGCAGCCGTGTCATTCTGGCCGCCGGTGGAGGAGGCGGTGACGTCACGGGAGAGCGTGAGGTTGTGGCTCAGCTTGTCGGTGAGGACATGGTTGAGCGTGACGGACCAGGAGGCCACGCTGTCGGAGGCGGAGCCTTCATTCTGGAACTCAAGCCAGCCGATGCGGGCGGTGGCGTTAAGCTTGCCCGACTCCGTGAGCTGTCCGCGGGTGGTAAGGCCGTAGAAATCCTTGACGAGGCGGCCCGGCAGCGCGGCGCGGGCGGCGCCAGAGGAGTCAAAGTAGGGCGCGGCGGAATAGTCAGCCTGCTCACGCTGGTAACGGAGACCGAACCAGAGCTTCTCAAAGGCCTGGTACTCGACGTCGACCGGCACGGAGACGGCGTCCGTCTCGGTGAGAGCATTGGTGTTGAAGGTCTGCAGGGCCCCGTTGACGACGGTGGTGGGATCCTTGTAGTGGTTGTAAGCGCGCGAGACGCCGACGCCGAGCTGGACCTTCTCGGAGAGACGGTAGTCGGCGTCGAGCATGTGGCTGTAGTTGACCTGACGGAGCAGATTGGGACCGATGACGGCTCCGGTGATGCCCTGCTGCGCGAGATCGTCGTTACGGGCGGACTCGCGATAGGAGGAGTCGAGGCTCAGCGTCAGGGGGCCGCCGGTGGAGAACCGGACCTTGCCCGACAGGAAATCCCGTTCGTCATTGAGGTTGTGCAGGCTGGAGTCGGTGAACTGGACGTAGCCGCGACGGGCGAGCAGGATGACCTCGAAGCCGGTCTCACGGCCGTACTCAAGGGTGATGCCCGGGCTGACGGTGAAGAAGGTGGCCGAATTGGCGGCGGCCTGGGAGTAGAGGTTGTCCGTGGCCTCGACCGCAAGGGAGGAGTCCGTGAAGATGTCCAGGTCGTCACCGATCTGGATCAGGGGCGAGGTCGGCAGCCAGGACACCGCGGCGGAGGCGGAGGCGGCGAGGGTGAGGGCGGAAGCCGCGATCAGGAATCGGGACATGGCTGGGTCAGGGGTTGGACTCCAAGGGATAGCCCTAACGGGCAGGGGCTTCAACCCCCAAAAGACCCCGGAAAGAAAAACCCCGTCTCCGGTCAGGGAGACGGGGCTTGCGGCGTCCTCAGGCCTTCTGCCCTGCGGGGAAGACGCGGATGCGACGGTAGGCCGGCAGACCGGTTCCGGCAGGCACCAGGTGGCCCATGATCACGTTCTCCTTGAAGCCCGTGAGCAGGTCCTTCTTCGCCATGGTGGCGGCGTCGGTGAGGACGCGGGTCGTCTCCTGGAAGGAGGCGGCTG
>JBJTIX010000340.1:0-5238 GCA_046095205.1 Opitutia bacterium | reverse complement strand
CACCACCGCCGGCTCCCCATTCACCCGCCTGACCCTTGCTGCGGGCACCCGGTACGCCCTGAACCATGCGACGACCGCTTGGGGTTCGCTCGCCGGGTCCGGCGACATCTTCACCGGAGCGGCCGGCACCCCGACGATGATCGTCGGTTTCGCCGGGACCAGCAGCACGTTCTCCGGCCGCCTGGTCGCCTTCACTGACGCCGCCTACCCGTTCCTGACCAAGGTCGGCTCGGGCGTGCTGACGCTGAACACGGCTCAGGACGCCAACGCCTCCTGGGGCGCCACCACCGTCAACGGCGGTTCCATCTTCTACACCGGCGCAGGCAAGGCCTTCCAGTCGGCTTCCGCCGCCTCCGCCGGGGTCTTCAACGTCAACGTGGGAGGCGTCCTTCAGCTGGACAATGTCACGAGCGCCGAGAACAACCGACTGGGTCTCGCCTCCTTCGGCACGCTCAACCTCCAGGGCGGCCGGTTCCTCGTCAGCGGCAACGCTTCGACCGCGGTCACGGAAGGCGTCACTAACCTGAACATGACCAACGGCGGCGGCAGGGTGGAGCTCTCCGCTCCCGGCGCCGGCCTCCGTCTCTCCGTCGGCACGCTTTCCGGCGGCAACAACACCGGCTCCATGGTCATCGCCGGCATCACCGGCAATGCGACCGGCGCGGGCGTCGTCAACCTTTCCGTCGACAACCCCAGTTACGTCGGTCTCGCCCAGCAGGGCGGCGGGCTCGGAGGCGTCTTCACCGCCAACGGCAGCACCGACATGATCGTGCGCGGCGACATCCTCGCCGACGCCAACGCGCTCGGTCAGGGAACCGGATTCCTCGTGCGCGACACGCTCGTCATCTCGAACGCCGTCACCACCAACAACAGCGCCGTCATCTCCGTGCCTTCCACGGCCGGCATCGTCGTCGGCGCCACGGTCACCAGCAACTCCCCCGCCATTCCGGCCAAGTCGCTGGTCACCGCGGTCGATTCCCTCGCCAACACCATCACGATTTCGAGCGGCACGGGAGTCGCTCCCGCCACGCGCGACCTCACCGTGGGCAACTACTTCCGCGCCCTCGCGGACAACGAGCTCAACTACCTCAGCGGCGGAGCCCTGGGCTGGCGTCAGGCCCAGAACGCGGGCGTCTTCGCCTCACAGACCGCGGCGCAGACCGTCGGCGTGGACACCGTCGTCAACACGCTGACCTTCTCCGGCGCCACCACCTCGCTCGGTTCCTCGCTCGGCACGGCCTTTGGACGCTTCGCTCAGGGCGGACGCCTGCTCACCCAGGAGTTCCGCGGCGCCACTGGCTTCCTCGTCAAGGCCGGCACGGCTAACATCAACGTCGGTTCCTTCACCTCCAACACCGGCGTGACGCTCTTCGGCCACGTCCTCACGGGGGCCACGGCCAACGTCAATTCCACCTTCGGCCTCAACCAGACCTCCGGTTTCGTCAAGACCGGCGGCGGCACGCTGAACATCAACGGGCTCGCCTACTTCACCGGTGGCACGTTCACCGTGAACGGCGGTACCGTGAACCTGAACTCCGGATTCGACAACACGGTCGCCCTGACCGTCCGCGCCGATTCAACCGTCGCCTCCAACCTGCAGGTCAACGCCTCCAACGCGGTCCTGGACCTCAAGAACAAGTCACAGGCCTTCGGCTCGATCGCCTCGGCCAACGGCATCGCGGGTGGCGCGGGCACGATCACCAACACCGGCGCGAGCATCGTCAACCTGGTCTCCACCGCCGGAGGCACCTTCAGCGGCACCATCGCCGGCAACCTGAACTTCGTCCGGATGGGCAACAACACCACCACCCTGACCAACGCCCAGACCTTCACGGGCGAGGCGGTGGTGCGGGGCGGCACGCTGCTCCTGCAGGACGCCGGCACCCTGGCCGCCTCGGCGGTGCGCGCCTTCTACGGCACCGTCAACCTCGAGAATTTCGGGCTCAATCCGAGCTCGGGCTCGCTGCCGGTCCGCATTCCTCCGGCCGCGCCGATCACCCTGCAGGGTTCGACCCTCCAGGTCGGCGGAACGGGCTCCACCGACACCGTCGTCACCTTCAACCGCATCAACCTCGAGGCCGGCGCCAACGCCCTCAATCCCCAGCCCTACATTTCCGTCGGGGGCACCGTCCGCGTCAACGTCGGCAACATCGTCCGCACCGCGGCCAACCGTCCCACGCTCAACATGGTGGGCTGGACCCAGCGCAACTCCTCCGGCGGAACCAACACCCTCGGTCAGCAGGGGCTTTCAGCAAACTCAAACGTCTTCTTCACGCAGATCAACAGCGTGGCTTTTACCGAGAGCAATGTGGTCAACGGCCTGATCGGTGGCTGGGCGGTCGCCTCAGGGGACACCTTCGCCGGCTACTCCGACACCTTCGGCGTGACCCAGATGGGTCAGGCCAACGCCGTCGGCTTCACCGGAACCGACGTTTCCACGGGCAACGCCGCCACGGGCAATTACAACAACGACGGCGCCGACCGCACCATGCCTTCTGGAGCCCGTGTCGCCAGCTCCTGGCGCCTGGTCGGTGCCGCCCATGACATCACCTTCGCGGGGGGCGCCACCGGGACCAACCTGACACTGGGTGCCGGCATCGTGACCAACGGCAATGCCCAGTATCGCCTTGTGGCGCAGAACGCCGCTGACTCCGTCACCGGGGCGGCTTCCGCTCAAGGCGGGGATGGCAACCTGTATTTCTTCATCAACCAGAACACGACCGTCGTGCAGCCGAGGATCACCGGTCCCTCGGGCGTCGTCTCCTTCGGCGGTGCCACCTTCCGTCTTGAGCCGAACTTCGCCTCTAACGACTACACCGGCGGCACTTTCGCCAACGGCGGCACGCTCAGTCTCAACGCCTCCGCCGGCCTTACTGCCGTGCCTTCCGGCCAGCGCTGGTTCTCGGCCGCCACGATCGGCGCCACCACGACCACGGTCCAGCTCGCCACCGTGGCCGGACTCTCGGTCGGCTCGACCTTCGTCAACGCCAACTTCCCGGCCGGCACCACCGTCACGGCCATCGATGTCCCGACCAACACGGTCACGCTCAGCGCGGCCTCCACCAACGCCACGGCCGCGACCTCCCAGGTCATCCGTTCCAACGCGCTCAACGCCTCCCTCGCCAACTTCGTCGGCCTGACGATCCATAACTCCACCGTGAGCATGGTCGGGGACGTGGCCGGCCAGATCGATCCTGCGACGAACGTCGTCATCAACGGCGGCGGACGTCTCGTCTTCAACAACTTCAGCAACATGGTGGCCGGCACGGACGTCGTGCAGTCCCTCCGATCCATCGTCTTCAACAACGAGGGCGGCGCGGGCAATGCCGACGTCGACATCGGCAATCCCAACGACTACGTGCAGGGTGCCACGCCCAACTTCTCGATCCTGGTCCTGACGGGAGACAGTCCGGTCACGGCCACCAACAACAACCTGGCGACGACCCCGACCATCTACGCGACCGATGCCGCGCGCACCCGGCTGCAGTTCTCGGCCGCCAGCCCGGTCATCACGGTCAACGCCGGCCTCGCCCCGACCGGCCTGCGCATCCTCTCGGCCATCTCGCAGAACGCCTCCATGACCGGCCCGATCGTCAAGGCCGGTGCCGGCGGGCTCGCCCTGACCAGTCAGGACAGCACGTTCACGACCGGCTTCGACCTCAGCGCCGGCTCCCTCATCATCGGCGTCAACTCCGACCTGACCAACGCCAAGGGTCCCCTCGGCACCGGCACCCTGACCGTCCGGGCCGGCACTTCGCTCTTCTCCGACAACACCGTGCGCACGCTGCAGAACGCGGTGACCGTCGACGGCAACTTCGAGTTCGGCGGCCGTCTGGTCGGTTCGGGTCTCACGTTGTCGGGTCCCGTCAGCCTAGGCACCAGCGGCCGCACGATCAGCATCACCCATCCGAACGTGGTCTCGACCCTCTCGGGAACGGTGACTTCCACCGCCGGTGCGGGCTTCACCGGGCTCACCAAGTCCGGTGAGGGCACCCTGGCCCTCAGCGGCGCTCTCAGCTTCGGCGGCGCCGGCATCTCCGTCACGGGAGGCGTGCTTCGCACCACCCTGGCCTCGATCCTTCCCGCGGCTTCGCCCGTCGCGATCTCCGCCGGCGCCGGACTCGACGTCTTCGGCACCAGCCAGACCGTCGAGACCGTCACGGGCACGGGCTTCATCACGAATTCCCAGCCCGTCACCGGCCTCGTCCCCGCCCTCACCGTGGGCGGCGCCTCCCACTTCACCTTCGGCGGGGTCATCGCCGACAATGCCGCGAACCTTCTCACGCTGACCAGCCGACTTGACGTCGTGAAGGAGGGCGCCTCGGTCATGACGCTCACGCAGCCGCAGGGCTACGTGGGTACGACGACCATCAACGCCGGCGTGATCAGCCTCACCGACACGGCCCATCCTGGCTCCGGCAACGTGGTCTTCGGCTCCGGACTGAACCCCGAGCTCCGTCTGGCCCGCAACGACGCCTTCACCCTGCCCAACGTCATCGAGCAGACCGGTCTGCTGTCGATGACCGGCACCGGCACCGGCACCCTGACCGGCAACAGCGTTAGCTTCAACGGAACCCTCGCGGTCAACGCCGGCACGATCACCATCGGTGACGGCGCGACCAACGGAAGCATCGGCAACGCCAGCGTGGCCATGGGTGGCGGCACCCTGCGCTTCAACCGGACTGACGGCGCCGACGCCCCCCTCGGCGGACTCTCGCTGGTGGGTACGCTGAGCGGCACCGGCACCCTCGTCCAGGCGGGCACCGGGACGACGACCCTCGCCCCGACCAGCTCCACGTTCTCAGGCTCCGTGGCCGTGAACGCCGGACGACTCTTCCTCAACTCCACCGACGCGCTCGGCGGTGCCTCCACGATCACCGTGGCGGCCGGGGCCCGTGTCGTCTTCAACGTCGACCAGGCCCTCGGCAACGGTTCATTGAACCGCGTCGCCGTGACTTCGTCCGGCATCCTCGAGACCAACGCGGCCTCGGTCCAGCTAGGCATCCTCACTGTCAACGGTGGATCCCTCATCGGTACGCCGGTGTCGCTGGGCGGATCCTTCGCCTTCAATGACGCGGTCAACGTCCTTCAGGACGTGACCTTCTCGGCCGAGGGCATGACCGTCGGAACCCCCCTTTCCAGCGGATTCAACGTGGCGGCCGGCAAGCTGCTCACCGTAAACGGAACCATCATCGATGACGGCTTCGTGGGCGCCACGACCATGAGACAACTCGGTGC
>JBJTIX010000339.1:0-4078 GCA_046095205.1 Opitutia bacterium | reverse complement strand
GACCTGGGCGAAGTCGAAGTGGGCGACATACCCAGCCCCGGTCACGTTGTTCGCGAAGTTCTGCGCGTTGCCGATCAGGTTCGAGGCATTGAGCGAGACGATCTTCAGGATGATCCGGTTGGCCGAGCTGGCTCCGCTCAGGTCGAGGCTGCCGGTCAGGCTGAGGGAATCGTAGCCGATGCCGGCGGCCTGGGTGCGGTTGCGCACCTCCCAGACGAAGGTGGAACCTCCGGCCAGGGTCATGTTGATGCCGAACAGGGTGTCGGGCGAGTTGCCCGGCGAGACGGCGCCTCCCGCGGCGACGTTGACGTCCCCGAGGTTGACGCTGCCGACCCCGCCGAGGGTGCCGCCGCTGTTGACGTTGATGTCGTTGGAGATCGCGGCATTCACGCGGAGCGTGCCGCCGTCGAGGGTGACGAGGCCGGTACCGAGGGCCGTGGCCTGGGTCACGTTGACCGTGCCGGCCTCGATGGTGACGGGGCCGGTCATCGTGCTGGCACCGGCCAGGGTGAGCGAACCCGCGCCCTGCTTGATCAGCTCGGTGCTGCCCAGGTTGACGCCCGAGGCGAAGGTGGTCGAACCACCCGCGACATCGAGGTTCACGGAGGTGGCGCCGGCGGCGGCCCTGAGCCGGGAGGACAGGTCGGAGGTATTGCCGGACTCCCAGCGAAGGGTGGTCTGGTCGGCCAGGGTGACGATCCCCGTGTGGGAGCCGCCGCCCAGGGCGCCCTGGGTGAAGCCGAGGATGCCCGCGTTGATCGAGACGGTCGCGTCGACGTTCACGGCGTCGCCGGAGGAGGCGATGACCCAGGTGCCGACTCCGTTCTTGACGATGGAGGAGAAGGCGCGGCCGGCGGCCTCGGACTCGATGAGGGCCGGGGCGAACCGGTTGTTCCCGGTGTTCGTGCCGGAGAGGGTCAGGACGCGGCCGGAGGCGGTGGCGTTGTGGAAGTCGAGCTGCGAGACGATCCCGTTGCCGATGGAGATCGCGGCGCCAAGGGCCGCGTCAGCCTCGAAGCCCGCGCCACCGTTCTCGACGGTGAAGGCGCGGGTGAAGGCATCGAACGTGTCGGTGAATTCGAGCGCGCCGCCCTTGAACAGGAGGTTGGTCGCGACGGCTGCGTTCGAGGTGCCGAGGCGGGAGGATCCGTCGATCACGAGCCGGCCGGCCTGAATGATGGTGACACCCGTGTAGGTGTTCATGCCTGCTAGCTCGGTGGAGCCGGCCCCCGCCTGCACGAGCTGTCCGCTGCCGGAGATGTCGTTGTCTAGGAGGTAGTCATTGCTGCGCTTGATCACGAGCGAACCGTTGTTGATGACCGCAGGGGGCGTGGAGAAGCCGTCCCCGATGGAAAGGTCTCCCGTGGTGGAGTCATTGCCGACCTGCAGCACGCCGGCTGAAATCGTGGTGGTGCCGGTGTAGAAGTTGTCACCGGAGAGAATCATCGTGCCGGCACCGAGCTTGGTGATGCTGGACGCGCCGCCGAAGCTGTCGGCGAAGAAGCCGCTCACCGTGAGGGTCCGGGAGGCCGCCACGTTGAAGCCCGTGGAGGAGTTGGCCGTGGTCATGCTCGTGGCCGAGAAGGTGGCGTCCTGGTTGACCAGCACGGCGCCGTAGAAGGCGAAGGAACCGCTGCCGAAGGCCTCGGTGCCGGAAAGCTCGCCGCCGTTGACGGTCAGGTCCCCCAGGATGGCGGAAGCCGCCTGGGTGTTGAGGACCGCGGTGCCGGCGATGGTGACGTCGACCTGGTTGAGCAGTCCGTCGCCGAGGGTCTGGTCGACCGCGAACTCGACCCTGGCGCCGCTGGCGACGTTGATCGAAGCGGCAGAGCCGAGGGCACCGGAGCGTCCGAGGAGCAGCGTGCCGGCGTTGACGCTGACATTGCCGGCGAAGGACGACACGTCGGGCATGAAGGTCGTCGTGCCGATTCCGGCCTGGACGATGGTGCCGTTGCCGGTCACGGATCCCTCGATGCGGAGTCCGGCGAGGGGATTGGCCAGCGTCGGGGCGTCGGCACGGTTGAAGCGCACCGTACCTCCGTTGAAGTCGATGCCCGCGGTGCCGATGTCGCCCAAGGCGACGCCATTGCCGATCACGACCGTACCGGCGTCGGCCTCCACCGAGCCGCTGAACGAGGGGTTGGAGGCGGTGAGCGTGACGGTGCCCGATCCGGCCATGCGGAAGGCGCCGGCGCCCTGGATGACGTTGGGCAGGGTGAAGGCGTCCGTGCGGGAGACCCGAAGCTCGGGCGTGGTGCCGGAACCGAACACGACGTTGCCGGGCCCGGGCAGCGCGGTGCCCGTCAGGTTGATGACGCCGGAGTTGATGGTGGTCGTGCCCGCGTACAGCTGAGGCAGGGACAGGGTCGCGACCGAAACGCCCTCCTTCAGGAGATCGATTCGGCTGAGGGGGGTGAGCAGGTTGGCCGAGTTGTCGGCAATGACTCCGTCGAAAGCGAAGTCGGTCGCGGCCCCGAGCGTGAAGATGGCCGTCGAATTCTGCGAGTTGGTGACGAAGCCCGAGCCGGTCAGCTGCTCGAGCGTCTGGGCGGTGCCGAAGATGTCGAGGCCGGAGCCCGCGGCGATCGAGAGGGGGCTGCTGGCGGGCAGGATGGAGGCCAGGGTCGTGCGGAGCACGCCGCCGGTGACGGCGATGGAGGAGCCGCCGAGGGTCAGCGATCCGCCCAGTGCGAGGGTGCCTTCCCCGGCCTTGGTCAGGCCGATGGAACCGGCGGCGACCGTGGAGGTGACCGCGCCGGAGAGCGTGGAGACCACGTTCGGATGGGTGATGGTGATCGTGCGTCCGGAGGTGCCGAGCGAAACAGGGCCGGCCAGGATGAGGCCGGAGCCGACGAGACGTCCGCCGAACTCGAAGTCGCCGAGCACCGTGACGGGATTGTGCAGCGTACGGACCGTATTGTCCGAGAAGACCGAGGTGCCGCCGCTGATGCGGAACGTGCCGGTGCCGAGGGGGCCCTTGGTGATGGCCAGGGCGTCGGAGCTGGCGCCCACGATCAGCCCGCCGGCCGTGAGGTCGAAGCCGGTGGTGAAGTTGCTGTCCACGCTGGTCAGGGCGAGGGCGCCGGAGCCGTTCTTGACGATCGGTCCGGTCATGCCCGCATTCTGGGAGATGGCGGACAGGATGCGCATGCCCGTCGGGGCGAGGCCGGAGTTGACGGTGATGATCGGGCTGGCGGCCGAGAACTGCAGGCGCGTGCGGGGGCCGTCCGTGGCGTAGATCGTCGGCGTGGTGCCCATGTTGTTGTTCGTGGCGACCACCGGGTTGTCGCCCGACAGGACGAGGATGGAGAAGTTCGGCGTGGCGCCCTGGGTATAGTCGTTCGGATTGCCGACATCTACTTCGGGATTGCCGGTGCCGCCCTCGTTGTTGAACGTGAGCGAGCGGATGGTCTGCACCACGTCGGTGCCGGCCACCATGTTGGTGAAGTTGTTGAAGACCAGGCGGCCGCCGCCGTTGATGACGACGTTGGTGGCGGGGTCGATCTGGTTCGGCACGTCGCCCGCCATGCTGACCGTGGAGTTGTGGATGGTCAGGCCGACGGTGCCCGACAGGGTCGTGTTGAGGGCGTTGGAGGCCAGGACCTGCAGCGTCGCCGCCGAGGTGTTGGTGGAGGCGGCGCTGACGGTGATGGTGTTCGTGGGCACGTCGATCGCGGTGACCGTGGTGCCGGCGGGGAAGTTCGGGTTGATGATGGTCGAGCCGACGGACAGCCCGGCGACGGTCGTCAGCTGGACCGAGGTGGCGCCCGCCCCGATGGAGGCGGCATTGAAGGCGCGCTGGGCGGAGGGAACGGCGTAGAAGCCGGCCGAGGCGTTGAGGCTGAGCGTGCCGGCGTTGGAGAAGGTTCCTCCGGTGTAGTCGTTGGAGGCGAACCGCGGCTGCAGGCGCTGCACGCCGCCACCGAAGGTGACCAGGGCGCCCGTGCCGGTGATCCTGGGCTCGAGGGTGAGCGAGCCGGTGGCCTGGTTGTGGAAGACGTAGAGGTCGGCGCCGGAGGCGCCGTTCAAGAAGTTCGTCGAATCCGTCGCGGCCATCACGATGGTCTGGCCCGCGTTG
>JBJTIX010000338.1:0-4622 GCA_046095205.1 Opitutia bacterium | reverse complement strand
GGCCGGGAGCGGCGATGACGGTGACGGCGCCGTGGAAGAGCTTCTGTCCGTCCTCGGCGAAGACGATCTGGTCCTTGAGGATGTCGAAGCTGCGGTTGACGCTCTTCACCATCGCGGGCAGCGGCTTCTTGTCGCGCTTGGACTTCGAGAAGTCGGGATTGGGGCCGCGCCAGAAGTCGTGCTCGGCCTTGAGCATGTGGATCTTGGCGTTGGGGTAGGCGGGCCTGTCGCCCAGCACGAAGCCGTCGAGGTGGTCGGTGTGGCAGTGGCTCAGGAAGCCGGTGGTCACCTGCTCGGGCCTGATGCCGAGGGTGCGCAGGCCCTCCGCCAGCCAGCCGAAGTTGGGATTGGGATGACGCTCGCCGAATCCCGCGTCGATCAGGGCCACTTCGTCGCCGATGCGGAGTCCGAGGACGTTGACGTATAGCGGCAGGGCGTCCAGGCGCTCGCGGTTGTAGACGAGGGCGTCCTTCATCTTGGGGCGGTCGGACTCGGGCCACATGAGGTCCAGTCCCTGACGGAAGAGCATGTGCCCGTCGCTTATCGAGAAGCAGTCGATCTTGCCGATCTTGAACTGGTAGACGTACGGGTTGGGCGGGCGCTTGACGGGCTGACCGGGCGCGCCCGCCACGGCCTGGGCCTTCAGCGCCGAGGCCGACAATCCCATGCCCGCGAGGGCGAAGGCGGCGGCGCCCAGGAACTCACGACGTGAAGAATGGGGCAGGTCAGGGGAGGACATGCCCGCAGGATGCGCTCCCCTGTCCCGTCATCCAGCCCAAATCAGCGGCTGGCGGTGTCGGCGACGTCGTTGTTGCGCGCGGGATCGTAGGGCTTGGTCGGCTTCTGCACGTCAAGGACGGTGAAGGTGACGTTGCCCTGCACGGAACTGCGGAAGCGTCCGGCCTCGAAATAGGACCGTCCGGCGGCATCGGTGCGCACGACCGCCTGTCCGTTGAGGGCGCCGGTCCAGCCGACGGTCACCGCGGCGTTGGGCACGGGCGTCCCGAACTCGTCCACCGTGGTGACGATGGCCGACCAGGTGTAGGTGTTGTTGGTGGTGCGCGAGACGTCGGCGGCGACGGTGGCGATGCAGCTGGCGGCGGAAGGCAGCGGGGTCGCGGCGGGCCAGTTGACGGTGATGGGGACGACGACGGAGCCGGTGCCGCCCTGATTGTCGGTCACGGTCAGGCGCGCCTGATAGGTGCCGGGCTTGCGGTAGCTGAACGAGGTCGCCAGGCCGTTGGCGCTGATGCGGTAGGAGCCGGCCTCGTCACCGAAGTCCCAGCGGTAGGACAGGATGACGCCGTCCGAATCGGTGGACGATGACGCCACGAAGGAGATCGAGGGCTGCGCCCCGTGGGGGAAGTTGGCGGCGGTGAGGGTGACGGTGGTGGGTCCGGTGCCGGTGGCGTCAGCCACGGGCAGCTCGTTATCAGGCACGTACACGGGCCAGGTGCCGGTCATGCCGTAGCGGCCGGCGGAGGCGTAGTCGCTGTATCCGGTGTTGGCGTCGCCGGAAGCGATGCCGGTCACGCGGAGGTAGTAGTAGCCCTTGGTCGCGATGGTGTAGGTGAGCACGGGCGGAGCCATGTTGCCTACGGCGCCGGTCGCGGTCTCGGTCTTCAGCACCGCGCCGGTGTCATCGAGCAGCTCAAGCTTCATGCGGAGGTTCGGGGACTGGTTGGACACCTTGCTGGTGACGCTCAGCGCGCCGCGTCCGCAGCCGATTTTGATCAGGTCGAGATCCGTTCCGCGACGGATCACGCCGCCGGCATCAAGGTTGTTGTCAGGGAGCACCGAGGCCGCGGCGAGGGTGTCGCCATGGTCGTCGGTCACGAAGGGGAGGTAGGTGGCGATGACCGCGAGGTCATCCTGGGTCTGGCTGGCGTTGGTGTACTCGCCCTTGGACCACTGCACGACGTCCTTGCTGTAGCCGACGCCCATGATCGGAGCCCAGGAAAGCGCACCGGTGCCATGGCCGGTGTAGTATTCGGCCGCACCGCCCGCGAGACCGTCATGGTAGAGACCGACGGTGTGACCGACTTCGTGGGAGGTGGCCTCGGAGATGAACTTGACGCTGGTCTCGCCCTGGCCGGCGAAGACGAAGCACGGAATGGGGTCGGACGCGCGGATGGCGTCGAAGGACCCCACGTAGGCCACGCCGCCCGCACCGGTGGCCATCTGATCCGGACCGATCACCACGCGCATGCCGTACTGGGCGTCGCCGGCGACGGTGCGGAGCAGCTGCGCGTCGGTCGGAGCCTCGGTGGTCACGTCGACGTCGTAGGCGGCGAAGTCCTCGGCGACACGGCGCCAGACGGACTGGATCACGGTGTGCTCGGCCGAGTTGAACGTCGTAGTGTCGGCGTCGATGGTGTAGGGCGGAGTGGTGAAGCTTCCGCCGGCTCCGTTCCAGGGGGTGTTCGCGGTGGTGTGCCCGGTGAAGTCCAGGTAGACGATCAGATTGGCGCCCGGACGGCTGTGCAGGGAGAAGGTCTGGGCCTCGGGGAAGGTCGCGACCTCGGTGAAGTCGTCGGTGTCGGGGCCCACCTGGGCGTTAAGGGTGGCGCAGACGTAGAGGCCGGGCTTGTCGGCAGCCAGATAGAGGTCGTGGTCATGTTCGCAGGCCGAGGCGAAATGCTTGTCGTCAGGAATGCGACTCGCGGCAGCGGCCTGCCTGCGGCGCGCGGCGTCGGCCTGGGTGGCTCGCACATAGCCGGCCTTGGTCAGACGAGGGTCGGCGGGGGGTGACGAAGGGGTCAGGGGAGGAAGCTTGGCAAGCAGGGGGGCCGATGAGCGGAGCTGAGGGGCGGAAGATGTCGGATTGGACGACGCAACGGCCGCCGGGGCGGCCTCATCTCGTTTGGAAGCGGCAGGCGCAGCGACGACGGACGCGGGAACCCTGACTTCGACCGGCTTGACCGGCTGGATTCGCTGAGACGCCGAGGGGACGGTGTAGGCCTCGCGGTAATCGACCACCTCCCCGCGGGTCGCGAAGTAGGCCGCCACGCCCAACAGGGCGGCGACGGACCAAAGGATTACAATCAAGCGCTTGTTGGCCATGACTTTAAATATGCATTTCCATCATGAAAATTCAACCGAATAGCCGATTCATCCTGCTCTTGTTTAATCCGGGCTGTTTCGGCATCAAAATGCCCATGCCCCGCCCCCTCGCCACCCTGGCCGTCCTGTGCTTTCTGGCCCTCGGACTTAACGCCCAGTCGTCACCCCGCCCTCCCAATGTGATCGTCATCCTGGTCGACGACTGGGGCACGACCGACCTCTCCTGCTACGGGAGCAAACTCTACGAGACGCCCAACATCGACCGGCTGGCCAAGGACGGCGCACGCTTCGCCACGGGCTACTCTGCCTGCACGGTCTGCTCCCCCACGCGGGCCGCCCTCATGACGGGCAAATACCCGGCCCGCCTGCACCTCACCGACTGGATCGCAGGACACGGCCGTCCGTTCGCCAAGCTCAGGATACCGGACTGGACGAAGTACATGAAGCACGACGAGGTCACGCTCGCGGAGCAGTTCAAGTCCGCCGGCTACGCGACGGCCTCGATCGGCAAGTGGCACCTGACCCCGGCGCTGGAGAAGGGCGACGACGCCTACTACCCCGAGACGCACGGTTTCGACGTAAACGTCGGCGGCTACCACCGCGGCCAGCCGCCCAGCTACTTCTCGCCCTACAAGATACCGACGCTCAAGGAAGGTCCGGACGGCGAGTTCCTCACCGACCGCGAGGCGGCCGAGGCGGTGAAGTTCATCGAGGCCAACCGCACCAGGCCGTTCTTCATCTACCTGCCGCACTACGCGGTGCACACGCCGATCCAGTCCAAGAAGGACGTGGCCGCCAGATACGCCGCCAAACTGGAGAAGAATCCGGACCTCGCCCAGCGCAACGCCTCCTACGCCGCGCTTGTCGAGAGCGTCGACGACTCGGTGGGCGTCATCCGGGCCGCGCTCGAACGCAACGGGCTGTCCGAGAACACGGTCATCGTGATGACGGGCGACAACGGCGGGCTGCTGCCCATCACCGACAACGCGCCGCTGCGCGCGGGCAAGGGGTCGGCCTACGAGGGCGGGGTTCGCGTGCCCTTCATCGTCACCTGGCCCGGCAGGATCGCGCCCAAGGTCGTGACCGAAACGCCCGCCATCACGGTCGACATCTACCCGACGGTGCTGGAACTGGCGGGGGTCAGCAGGAAGGAGTCGCTGGTGGACGGGGTGTCGCTGGCCCCGCTGCTCACCACGGGAAAGAAGCCCGAACGTGACACGATCTTCTGGCACTACCCGCACTACCACCCGGGCGGAGCCACGCCCTACAGCGCCATCCGCAGCGGAGACTGGCGCCTGGTGCACTTCTACGAGGACGGACGCGACGAGCTCTACCATCTCGGCTCGGACGTGGGCGAGAAGAACGAGCTCTCCTCGAAGGAGCCCGAGGTGGCGAAGTCTTTGCGCGCACGTCTCGACGGCTGGCTGAAGTCGGTCGATGCGCAGCTGCCGACGACGAACCCCGATCACGACCCGGCCAAGGACGCGCCGAAGAAGGCCGCGCAGAACAAGAAGGCGCAGGGGAAGAAGAAATGAGCCGCGCGCTGTGCCTGCTGCTGC
>JBJTIX010000337.1:0-1493 GCA_046095205.1 Opitutia bacterium | reverse complement strand
GCCGCGGTCGGGGAAATCCCGAGGGTTTCATCCGCGGCGGCAGGGACGGCGAGGTGCACGCCGACCCGCTGCTCTGGCTGGACGGGCTCGAGCTCGCCCTGGCACGCCTGGCCCAGCTGAGCGACCTCTCGCAGATCGAGGCCGTCTCCGTCTCGGGCCAGCAGCACGGCAGCGTGTACCTGGCCGCGGGCTACGAGGAAGCCCTGGGCGACGCCGACCCTTCGCGTCCGTTTTCCGCCAAGTTCGCGCCGGTGCTCTCCCGCCGCACCTCGCCCATCTGGATGGACTCCTCCACCGCGGAGGAGTGCCGTGAGATCGCGGCCGCCCTCGGCGGAGACCGCAAGGTATGCGACCTGACCGGCAGCGTCGCCACGTCCCGCTTCACCGGACCGCAGATCCGGCGGTTCGCCAAGACCGACCCGGCGGGCTGGGAGCGCACGCGCCGCGTCCACCTCGTCTCGTCCTTCTTCGCCTCGGTGCTCGCCGGTCGCGACGCCGCGATCGACACCGGTGACGGGGCCGGCATGAACCTGATGGACATCAGGGCAGGGGAGTGGTCCGCCGCCGCGCTCGCGGCCACGGCCCCCGGCCTCGCCGCACGCCTTCCGTCGGTGCGCGCCGGCGCGACGGTCGCCGGACCGGTCTCCGGCTACTTCGTCGCGCGTTACGGCTTCTCCCCGCGGTGCCAGGTCGTGATCGGCACCGGTGACAACCCCTCCAGCCTCGTCGGCATGGGCGCCTCCCGTCCGGGCAAGGTGGTCATCAGCCTCGGCACGAGCGACACGCTCTTCGCCGCGATCGACGGCATCCGCACCGACGCCGCCGGCCTCGGCCACGCCTTCGGCAACCCGCTGGGCGGCAGCATGAGCCTTGTCTGCGTCCGCAACGGATCCCTCGCCCGCGAGGCCGTCCGCAAGGAATGCGGCCTGCCCGACTGGAACGCATTCTCCGCCGCGGTCACCGCGACTCCGCCCGCGCGCGCCGCCGTGCTCCCGATGGAGGAGGCGGAGATCACTCCCCGCCGTCCGGCCGGGCGCATCTCATTTGGAGAGCCCGCCGATCGTACGACGCTGCCCCGCGCCGCCGTCGAAGGCCAGGCCCTTAGTCTGCGCCTGCACAGCCGCTGGGTCGGCACGCCCACCACCGAGCTGCTGCTGACCGGCGGCGCTTCCGAGAACCCCGCCGTCGCCCAGGTCTTCGCCGATGTCTTCGGCGCGCCCGTGCTGCGGCTCGCCGTCTCGGATTCCGCAGCCCTCGGAGCCGCCCTGCGCGCGGCCCACGCCGCCTGCGGAGCGAAAATGGCCGACCTCGAGAAGGCCTTCTGCGCGCCCGCCCCCGGCGTCGTGAGTCCTGACCCGTCCCTCCGGGCGGGCTACGACCGCCTGGAGGCCCAATTGGCGAAGGCCCTGGCAGGCTGAAGGCCCGCCTGTGAGCATTGCCCGCTTGAACTGTGGCGGGGGGTCGGCTGACATAGTGGGCTCACACCCCGACCC
>JBJTIX010000336.1:0-1490 GCA_046095205.1 Opitutia bacterium | reverse complement strand
CCGCCCAGGCTGGTGAGCGTGACCGTGCCCGAACCGGCGTTGAAGAGCAGCGCGTCGTCAGCCGTGTTGGCGTTGGAGACGGCGCCCAGCGTGAGGCCGGAACCCGAGAAGGTCGCGGTGCCGGAAGCGTCGAGGGTCAGACCGGCCGTGGCGTTGAGGTTCACGGCCGTGAGGATGGCGCCGTTGACCGTCACGCCGGAGGTGCCGGCGAGGGCGCCCGAATCGACGGTCAGTTCACCGGCCGAGACCGTGGTCGCGCCCGTGAAGTCGTTGGCTCCGGAGAGCGTGAGGTTGCCCGCGCCGGACTTGATGAAGGAGCCCGTGCCCGAGATGACGTTGGCGAAGGTCAGTGCGTCGGAACGATTGATCTCCAGCGTGCCCGAGTTGCTGATAGCGCCCGCCCCGACCGAACCCGTCGTCGAGCCCGCTCCGACCTGCAGCTTGCCGGCCGAGATCGTGATGGCGCCGCCGAAGGTGTTCGCGCCGGTGAGCGTCAGGGTGCCAGCGCCCGACTTGGTCAGCGTGCCCGTGGCGCCCGAGATGACGCCGCCGTGGGTGCCCGCCGAGACCGTCAGGGCCGTCGATGAACCCAGAGCAACGGACCCGCCGTTGAGGGTCGTGATCGAAGCCGTGGCGCCGTTGGCGTTGAGCGTGCCCGAGGTGAGCGTCGTGACCGTGGCGACACCGCCCACGGTCAGCGAGCCGCCGTTGAACGTCGTCACGGAGGCGGCGCCCGTGATCGTGTTGGTTCCGCCCGTGACGGAGGCGGAGGTGAGCGAGCCCAGGTTGTTCGTTCCTGCTGTGATCGCGCCCTCCAGCAGGCCCGAAATCGTAACGGAGCTACCAACGTCACCAGTCATGCTGGCGGCGGTAGCCGTGCCGGCGGTGACATTGCCCGTGAGCGCACCGGTGACCGTGACCGAGCCGCCGGAGACATTACCCGCAAGGGAGGCCGCATTGACCGAGCCGCCGGAGTCGTTGGCGCCCAGGGCGCCGACCACCGTGACCGTGCCGCCGGAGATGCCGCCTGTGATGTCGGCGTCGCTGCCGAAGCGGGTGGAGCCGGCGCCAACCAGCGAGGCCAGGATGACCTTGCCGGATGTGCCCGTGAAGTTCAGGGCGCTCGTGGCCGTGTTGGCGTTAGACACAGCGCCCGAAATGTTCAGCCCGGTCGCGGAGACCGTAGCCGTACCCGTGGCGTCCAGCGTGAGCGTGGCGGAAAGGTTGAAGTTGACGGCCGTGAGGATGGCGTCGTTGACCGTCACGCCGGAGGTGCCGGCGAGGGCGCCCGAATCGATGGTCAGTTCACCGGCCGAGACCGTGGTGGCACCGGTGAAGTCATTGGCGCCTGAAAGCGTGAGGTTGCCCGCGCCGGACTTGATGAAGGCGCCCGTGCCCGAGATGACGTTTGCGAAGGTCAGCGCGTCGGAACGATTGATCTCCAGCGTGCCCGAGTTGCTGATCGCGCCCGCCCCGACCGAGCCCGTCGT
>JBJTIX010000335.1:0-20652 GCA_046095205.1 Opitutia bacterium | reverse complement strand
GTAATCGTAGGGATTCGGCGGCAGCGTCTGCATCCATTCCGTCACGGTTACCCAGGTCTCGGAAGGGCCGGCCTCGCCGACGCCGAAGTTGCCGAGGCGGGCGCCGCGCTCGGGCACGAGCACGCGTTCGGTCGACCGGATCACGTGGAGCTTCGCTCGGTCGACTTCGCCGATGAAGAGCGGCGCGCGATGGCGCGGGATGTGGTCGTTGTTGGCGCCGCGTCGGGTGTAGACGAGGTAGATGCGGTCCCCGTGGGTCACCCAGTGCGCCTGGGTGTTGTAGCTTCCCAGGTCGCTGCCGTCGTCGAAGGTCCACTTGCGCGGCGCCGAGAAGTCGAGCCCGTCGTCGCTCACGGCCACGTAGGCGGCCAGGTCGTGGCGGATGGTGAGGTAGTAGCGGCCTCCCGCCACCGTGAGGGAAGGTTCGCCCGCGCCGCGTGCGCCGGGGATGCGGATCTCGTTCCCGACCTTCCTGACGGTGAGGCGTCGTCCGTCGAAGGCGCACCTCAGCACGCAGACGCGGTATTCCTTCTCGCCCTGCGGCGCGTAGTAGATGGGCAGCAGGATGTCGCCGTCCGGCAGGTCGACGCGCTGGGTGCAGCCCGCCCCCGCGCTGTGGAATCTCGGATCTTCCGGCATCACGAGACTGTCCCAGGACGTCCAGGCCCGCGTGGCGGGGTCATAGACGGAATAGACGGTGGTACGGGGGCGGTCCACGATGACCTTGTCGTTGCGGTAGCGCGCGTCGTGCCCCGTGCCGAGCAGGCGGCCGGTCGTCGCGTGCCACTTCGGCCAGAAGTCGCAGGGGGTGATGCGCACGTCGCCCTCGGTCCGGTGGCCCAGCGTGCGCTCGTGCGTCAGGGCCTGGCCCCAGGTGCGTCCGCCGTCGTCGGAACGGAACTCCGCAAGGGGGCCGAAGACGTCGCTGCCCTTGAGGGTCAGCTTCTGCAGCGTGATGACCGCGGCCGGCTCGGGGCCGTGGACGAAGCCGGGCCGGGCGTGCACCCAGCAGGTGACTTTGTCGAAGCCGGTCGAGACCGTCTGCAGTTCGATCCTGAAAGGGTCGGCGGCCGACGCGGCGGCGGCGAGAATCAGCAGGAGGATCCTCATTTCAGCACGAGGGTCACGCGTCGCAGTTCCATGACGGTCCTGCCCGGCATCTCGACGGCCTTGATGGTGAGCTCGGCCGGGCCCGGGGAGAGGTCAAGGTCGCCGAGGCGGACGGACTTGAACTCGCGCATCACGGATTCGCCGTTCTTGCGCGGGAAGTCGTCCTGCTCGAGCAGGGGCGGATACCAGCCCTCGGCGATTTTCGCCCGCAGCGCCGAGCCGCCCAGCCGTACCTCGACCGTGGAGCCGGCGTCGGCGACGGGGCAGGCGTAGTCGATCCAGACCTCGTAACGCCCGGCGGTCACGACTTCGACCTTCCAGGAAGGGTGCGCCTCCTTCGTGGTCCAGTTGACGAAGTAGGAGCTGTTCGGCGCGCGCGCGCTGCGTTCGCGTCCGCCCAGCGGCGTGCCGTCGCGGGCGGGCAGCATGGTGGTGGGGAATTCGCGGTAGCCGACCTGGATCGGCCGGGGATCGACGGCGTTGCCCGGCCCCGCCTTGCCCTTGCCCGTGGCCTGCGGCTGCGCGGCCGCCATGCCGACGTCCGTGCGCCAGGCGGCCGCGGCCTGCTTCAGTTTTGCAGCGAGTCCCGACTCCGTGGCCTGGATCGGCTTCGTCTGCCCGGGGTCGGCGACCATGTCGAAGAGGTTCCCGTCGGCGTCGAGGCGGTGGGGCTGCGAACGCACGCTGACCCGGTCGGCCCAGGTGTTGAAGATGAGGCGGTCGGCCCAGTCGGCGTCCTTGCCCTTGAGCAGGAGCGGCGAAAGGTCCCGGCCGTCGAAGGGGCGGTCTCCGGCGCGCCGGACGCCGGTCAGCGCGAGGATCGTGGGGCAGAGGTCCACCGCGCCGGCGATCCGGTCCACCTGCGCGCCCGCGGGCACCTTGCCCGGCCAGCGGATGAGCAGCGGCGAGCGCACGCCGCCCTCGTCGGTCGTGCCCTTCACGCCCTTCATGCCGCCGGTCCAACGATGTCCGTTGGGCCCGTTGTCGGAGAAGTAGACCACGATGGTCTCCCGCTCGAGGTCAAGTTCCCTGAGCTTCGCGAGGATCCGGCCGACGTTGCCGTCGAGGTTCTCCATCATCGCGAGCACGCAGCGCGTCTCAGGCTCGACCTCGGCGGCGGCGTTCGTCGCGCGCTGGGTGAGCGCGAAGTCCTTGAACTTGTCCCAGTGCTTCGCCGGGACGGACCAGGGTGAGTGCGGGGTGGTGAAGGGCACGTAGCACAGGAAGGGCCGTTCCCGGTTGCGCTCGATGAACTGCAGGGCGCGGTCGGTCAGGACGTCGACGATGTAGCCCTTGGACTTCTCCATGACGCCGTTGCGCTCCAGCGGGGGGTCGAAATATTCGCCCCAGTGCCCCGAGGTGTAGCCGGTGAAGGTGTCGAAGCCGCGGGCGAGCGGGTGGTAGGGCCACTGGCTGCCGTTGTGCCACTTGCCGAAGATGCCGGTGACGTAGCCCGCGGCCTTCAGGGCGTCAGCCACCGTCTTCTCCTCGGGATTCATGCGCTCCTGCCCGGTGGAGACTCCGTACACGCCGAGCCGGCGGTGCCATCGGCCGGTCAGGAACTCCGAGCGCGTGGGCGAGCACACCGGCTGCACGAAGAAGCGGTCGAAGCGGGTGCCGTCCTTCGCCAGGGAGTCGATGTTGGGGGTGGAGAGCTGGCGGTTGCCGTTGTGCGAATAGTCCCCCCAGCCGGCGTCGTCGGCCAGGAGCACGATGACGTTGGGCTGCCGCGCGGAGACGGCGGCGGCCAGGAGGCAGAGCAGGGCGGCGAACAGGGGCATCTCAGCGGGTCTTGGCGGGCAGGTAGCCGAGCGAGGTCAGGAAGGCGTCTGCGGCCGCCAGGGTCTCGTCATACTTGGCCTTGTTGAAGAAGCCGTGCGGCTGCTCGTCGTAACCCACCAGCTCGCAGCGTACGCCCAGCGACTTCGCCACCTCCGCGAACTTCTCCGCGGTGGCATAGGGCACGGTGGAGTCGGCTTTGCCGTGGAAGATGATGGTGGGCGGGGCGCCTTTGCCGAGGTGGTGCAGGGGCGACAGCTCCTTCGGTTCGCAGCCGAGGCGCGCCTTGTCGAGTCCGGTGCCGAAGCCCTTGAGGTCCAGTCCGGGGAAGGGCGCGAGCACCAGCGCGGGATTGAAGAGCACGAGGGCGTCCGGGACGCAGGAGATCTTCTTGTCGTCCTCCGCGGTGTCGAGCCCGGGGAGCGTCGCGGTCGCCGCGGCGAGATGGCCGCCGGCCGAGCCCCCGCCCACCGCGATGCGCTTCGGGTCGATCCCGAGTCGCACGGCGTTGGCGCGCACCCAGCGCACGCAGGCCTTGGCGTCCGAGACGCAGTCAGTCGGCAGCGCCGACTGGCGAGACTTCACGCGGTAGTCGGCGACGATGGCGACCATGCCGCGCGCGGCGAGGTGCCGGCTCTGCCCCTCGAACTGGGTCGGGGAGCCCGAGGTCCAGCCTCCGCCGAAGAAAAAGACGATGGCCGGAAGGGGCTGCTCCGTCATCTTCTGCCGTGAGTCGAAGATCCAGACCTTGAGCTCGGTGTCGCCGACCTTGCGGTAGGTCTCCGACTTCGTGCCTTCGATGGCCGGAGGATAGCCGCCGGCCTTCTTGGCGGCCTTCTTGGTCTGGGCGGGTAGGGCGGCGCAGAGCGCGACAGCCAGCAGGAGAACAAACTTCTTCATGGGGGTGGGAGGTTTGTAGGGTTTGGGGATGGACTGGGCAACCGATGAATGCGGAAGGATTGCCCGGGCCGGGCGGCCGTTCATAGAAACACGCATGCCCCGCCTCGCCTGCCTTCTGGCGCTGCTCCTGCTCTGCGGCTGCGCCCTGACATCCGGTCCCGACGTCGTCTGCGAGGGGGCCTATCCCAGGCATCTGCAGGGGGTCTGCACCGACGGTCGCTCGTTCTACTGGAGCTGGACGGACGCGATCGTGCGGACCGATCTCTCCGGGCGGCTCCAGGCCAAGGTCGCCGCGCCTTTCCATCAGGGAGATCTCTGCCATGTGGACGGCCGCGTCTACGTGGCGGTGAATCTCGGCGAGTTCAACCGTCCGGCCGGCAGGGCCGACAACTGGATTCATGTGCATGACGCCGCCACGCTCGCGCTGCTCGGCCGGCATCCGGTTCCGGAAGTGGTCCATGGCGCCGGCGGCGTCGCCCACCGGGGCGGAAGGTTCTTCGTCGTGGGCGGCCTGCCGCCCGAGGTCCCGGAAAACTGCGTCTACGAGTATGACGGCGCGTTCCGATTCGTCCGACGTCATGTGCTGACCTCGGGCCACACGCTGATGGGAATCCAGACGGTGGCCTGGGCCCACGGCTCGTGGTGGTTCGGCTGCTACGGCGAGCCGAAGGTGCTGCTGCGCGCCGACGCGGACTTCAAGGTCACGGGTCGCTGGCATTTCGACGCTTCGCTGGGCATCGAGCAGGGGCCCGACGGCGTCCTGCTGATCGGCTCCAACAGGCGCGGCGGGGACAAGTCCCACGTGGGACGGCTGCGTCCGGTCAGGATCGCCGACCTGGGGCCCACGCTCTGACGGCCCTCAGCGGCCGAAGCGCCCCTGGTCCTGGGTGACCTTGCCCTGCGCGGCCTCCTGGTCCTCCTGCCTCCTCAGGCTGCGCAGATACACGGCGAGGCCGACGAGCAGGACGATGTCCAGGATCATCATGACGACGCCCGTGACGAGCGGCTCGGAGCCGAGGTCGATGGCGAGTCCGCCGAAGATGTTGCGCCAGATGCCCGGCTTGCCCTCCATGGCCTCGACGAAGCCGCCCACGAGGTAGAGGCTGACGACGCCGTAGGCCGCCACGGCGATGAGCTTGGCCGGCCTCAGGGGCCGTTCACTTCCGGAAGGCGCTTCCATCGGGGTTGCCGCCGCTGAGCGTGAAGGCGATCAGGTCGAGGATCTCCTCCTTGGTCAGCATGCTGAGCAGCATGGGGGGCATCGGCGAGACCTTGGAGACCTCGATGCTCTTCACCTGCGTGCGGTTGACGCCGACGCGCTGGTCGGGGTCGGAGAGGTCGGTGTTGATCTGCACGGTGTCGCCGTTGAGGTTGACGATGACGCCCGTGACCGTCTCGCCGTTCTCCTTGGTCACGACCACGGGGGCGAACTGCTCGTTGATCTCCTTGCTGGGGTTGATGATCTGGTCGAGCAGGTCGTGCGGGCTGTAGCGTCCGCCCGCGCCGGTGAGGTCGGGTCCGTTCATGCCGCCGGCGTTGCCGTAGCGGTGGCAGGTGTAGCAGGCGGCGGCGGTGAACATCCGGCGTCCGTTCTCGAAGTCTCGCCCCTTCAGCCCGCCGGCCGCGGCCGCGCTCAGCTCCTCGAGGGTCCAGTTCTTCGGCGTACGGCCGGCGAAGACCGCGCCGACGTTCTCGTAGGCGGACTTCACGGGCGGGTTCTTGGCCAGGGCGAGCAGCTTCTCGTGACGCGCGCTCTCCTCGGGGGTGAACGTCGCGAAGGAGTCGTTGCGGATGAACTCGACGAACTTGGTGAAGCTCGAGCCGCCGCGGTAGCTGGCCGCCTTGACGAACCAGTTGAGCTGCGCCTCGCGGAGTTCGGGGGTCCAGCCGGTCCTGAGCATGCGGAGGCTCCGCATGATCTCCATCTCGGGCTCCTGGCTGCCGGAGCGGGCGACGAGCGCCATCGCCTTCGCGGCGAGCCCGGGGGACTGGAGGTGGGACAGGGTCTCGGTCAGCAGCCAGTTCAGCTCGAAGGAGGCGTCGGGATAGGCGCCGTCATATTGCGCGGTCACCCGGGCCGCCAGGGCGGCGTCAGGGTCTCCGCCCCGGTGCAGGGCGAGCTGGGCGACGCGCGCGTGCAGCAGCTTCTGCTCGCGGGTGAGTGCGCCAAAATCCGTGGCGACGAGCGCGTTCAGCACGCGGTCGCGCAGCGCGGCCTGCGCCGGCGTGGGGTCGGCCTTGGTCGGAGGCACGCCGGTGCGGGGGTCGGGCTTGGCCGCCTTCTCGGTGTGGTAGGGGCAGGGGATGGCCTGGCGGGTGAGGGCGAGGAGCGCCTCGAGGCGGGCGGTGGCGTCCTTCTCGCTGAAGGCGCGCTCGGCCCAGGCGGCGTGCGGCTGGTGTTCGAGCACCACGCGCGCGGAGAAGCGCAGCCAACGGTCCGCGGAGGACAGGTGCGGCCACGCGGCGTCGACGGCCTTGGGGTCCTGCCTGCCGTGGAACTTCTCCAGCTCATGCCGGGTCGCGACCTCGGGCGGGACGGCCTTCGGCGGCGTGATCCGCTCGGTGCTCTCGGTGCCGGCATAGCTCACGCGGTAGAGGCCGGACTGCACGCGGCGTCCGCCGATGGCGAAGTACATCGCGCCGTCGCCGGGGTGGATCATGACGTCGGTGACGGGCAGCGGGGCGCCGGTCACGAACTCCTCCTTGGCGCCGGCGTAGGTGGCGCCCTGCGGGCGGAGGTGCACGGCGTAGATCTTGCCCCAGCTCCAGTCGAGGATGTAGAGGGCTTCCTGATACTTGGCGGGGAACTTGGCGCCGTAGCCGAAGGCGATGCCGGTGGGGGAACCCGGGCCGATGTTCACGGTGGCCGGAAGGTTGTCCGGGTAGAACTCGGGATACTTGCCGGCGCCGTTGCGCCAGCCGTATTCGCCGCCGCTGACGACGTGGTTCACGCGCGTCGGGCGGTACCAGGGCGTGTTGAAGTCGTACTCCATGTCGGCGTCATAAGTGAACAGCTCGCCCTCGCGGTTGATCGCGCCGCCATAGATGTTGCGGAAGCCGCTGGCGAAGGTCTCGAAGGTCTTCCCGTCCCTGCTGATGCGGTAGACGATGCCGCCGGGCGCCAGCACGTGACGGTTGTGGCCGCGTCCGTCGGGCATGCGGGGCAGGAGGTGGTCGTCGCCCCAGAGCGGCGCGACGGGCGAGGTGGCGGCGGTCTCGGTCTTGATGGCGTTGTTGCCGCAGATCAGGTAGAAGCCCTGCCCGTCGGGCGTGAGCAGGACCTTGTGCACGCCGTGGTCGCCGCCGGACTGGATGTCGCGGATGAGCTCGACCTTCTCGGGCAGGTCGTCGCCGTCGGCGTCGCTGATGCGGTAGAGGCCGCTGGGGATCTTCTTCTCGTAGTCGTTGACGCCGACGTAGAGGGCGCCGAACGCCCAGGTCATGCCGTTGATGGCGCGGATCTCGGCCGGCATCTTCTTCACGTCGGCGGGATTGAGGGGCTTGCCCGGCGCGGGCGCGTTGAAGCGGTAGAGGGCGCCGTACTGGTCGCTGGCGTAGATGCGCCCCTTGTCGTCCGCGCACAGGGCGACCCAGGACCCCTGGGTTCCGCCGGGAACGGAGTAGAGCAGCTCCACCTTGAAGCCGGCGGGCGCCTTGATGAGGTTCACGGGGGTGGCCCGGTTCTGGCCGACCACGGGGCCGACGGCGTCGGGACGCCCCGCGGCCTTGGCGGGCGCCTTCTTGGCCGGAGCCTTCTTGGCGGGGGCCTTGGTCTTGCCCTTGGCGCCGGGCGCCTCGATGCGCTGGGCGTCGCTGGGGATGGGGCTCCTGTCGAGGGTGACGAGGGGTTCGTCGGGCAGCTCCTTGAGCATCACGTCCTTGATCTGCACGACCATGGCGGGCCCCTTGTGCACCTGGAAGGCGAGGAGTCCCTCGAGCTCGCGCTCCTTGGCGTCGTGGTCGGTGAGGTCGATGGTGACCTTGCCGTCGACCTTGTGCACGAGACGGTTGCCGCGCGCGATGACGACGTATTCGTGCCACTCGGTGAAGTCGACCTTCACCGGGTCGCGCTCGGCGGCCAGCCACTTGCCGCCCTTGTCGTCGACGATCACGGTCTGACCGTTCTGCACGAGGATGCCGCGTCCGCGCTCGTCATAGACCATGCCGTTGTAAGGCGCGTTGGCGTGGATGTCGCACTGGTAGCCGCCGATGACCCACTTCCCGGCCTCGGGCATCTCCTTGCTGCGGTACTGGATGCCGGAGTTGCTGGCGGAGCAGCGCACCCTGGCGCGCAGCTCGAAGTTCTTCAGGACGCCGCCGCGCCAGATGATGAACTGGTTGAGGGCGAGGTGGTCGGGCCCCTTGGTGCGGCCGGTGATCGCGCCGTCCTCGACGCTCCACAGCTCGGGATTGCCGTCCCAGCCGGCCAGGTCCTTGCCGTTGAAGAGGGGGCGGAATCCTTCCTGGGCCGGCAGGATGGCGGCGCACAGCGACAGGATGAGGGAGGCGAGGGGGAGTCGCATGGTCTGAAGGGGTCAGACACCGATAGCCCCGCCGGGTTCGGGTGCAACAGATTAGGGTGCGGTCAGCCCCGTCGGCCCCGCCTTTTCCGCTCAATTATCAGCGTCCCTGGCCGACGAACTCCTCGCGGTTCACGTCGCCGCTCCTGTCCTTGTCGAACTTGATGAAGTTCTTTGCTGCCTGCTCGGGTTCGCGCTGATTGAGCATGAACTCCTCGCGGTTCAGCTTCCCGTCCTTGTTCTTGTCGCGGCCGTCGAACATGGCGCCGCGGTCGCGGGTGGCGGCCTGGGGGTCGGCCTTCTTCTTGCCGCCCTTGCCCTTGGCGTCGGTCGCGGCCGGAGCGATGGGCGGGGGGATGTGCTTCGCGAGGCGCGCGATGACCTCGGCGTTCTCCGCCCGGGCCGCCACGTTGACGGTCTCGTGCGGGGCGTTGGCCTCGTCGTAGAGTTCGGTGGCGTGGATGGCGTTGGTCGCCTTGTCGCGCCACAGCGTCAGGCGCCAGCGTTCGTCGCGGATGCTGTATCCCATGAGCGACTTGCCCTCGTCCTGGCGGGGATACTGGCTGATGGCCACAGGGCGCACGGAGGCGGCGGCGTCGTCGAGCACCGGGCGCAGGCTCACGCCCTCGACGTCCTTGGGCTTGGGCAGGCCGCAGACGTCGGCGAGGGTCGGGTAGATGTCGATGAACTCGGCCAGGGAGAGCGAGCGTCGGCCGGCGGCCTTCTGGCCCGGCGCGCTGATCAGCAGCGGCGCCCGCGCCGCGAGCTCGAAGTTGGTGTGCTTGTGCCAGAGTCCGTGCTCGCCGAGCTGCCAGCCGTGGTCGCCCCACAGCACGATGACGGTGTTGGCGGCCAGTCCCTCCTTCTCCAGCGCGTCCAGCACGAGGCCGACCTGGGCGTCCATGTAGCTGGTGGCGGCGTAGTAGCCGTGGCGGAGGCGGCGTCCGAGCTCCTCGGAGATCGGCCCGTCGTTGGGGATGTCGGAATAGCTGCGCAGCTCGCCGTTGGTGTGTCCGACGAACGCGGGCGCGTCCTTCGGCATCTCCTGGAACTTCGGGACGTAGATCTTGGAGGGGTCGTAGAGGTCCCAGTACTTCTTGGGCGCGACAAACGGGAGGTGCGGCTTGGCCATGCCGACGGCGAGGAAGAAGGGCTGATTCTTCTTCGCGAGCTCGGCGAGGGTCTGCGCGGCGAGCCGGGCGACCTTGCCGTCGGTGTAGGTGTCGTCGGGCACGTCCGCCGACTCCACGGCTGGTCCGCGGGCTCTGCCCTTGCCGTCACGGTTCTTCGGATCCTGGGTGGCCTTGATGGCCTCCGGCGAGGCGTACTGCGCCGCCTTCGGGGTCTGCCACGGGGTGGACCAGGTCGGGGCGTCGTCGTAGCCGCCGTGGAAGATCTTGCCCATGCCCTGCACGAAGTATCCGTTGTTCTTGAAATGCTGGCCGAGGGTCACGGCGTCGGGCAGGGCGACGCGGAAGTGGGTCTCGAGGTCCCAGACGCGCGTGGAGTCGGGACGGCGTCCGGTCATCAGGGAGCTGCGCGACGGGCTGCACACGGCCTGCTGGCAGTAGGCGCGGTCGAAGGTGGTGCCCTTGGCGGCGATGCGGTCGAGGTTGGGCGTCCGGATGACGGAGGATCCGGAAGCGAGCAGCTCGGGCCGCAGGTCGTCGACGGCGAAGAAGAGGACGTTCGTCGGGCGGCCGGCCTGGCAGAGCGAGGCGGTCAGCGCGAGCAGGGGCAGGGCGCGGCGTAGCATGGGGGTGCCCAGCAATGACCCGCTTTAGCGGCCTTGGCAACCCTGCCCGCCGTGAATCACTCCCCGACGGCGGCCTTCAGGCGGTGGCGGGATTTGTTGAGGTCGGCGACGGTCCGGACGGCCTCCAGGCGGGCCTGCACGGCGTCCTGCTGGGACTGCAGGGTCTCGAGCACGGCCCCGACCGCGAAGTCGCGCCGCTGGGCGGCGATCTTCAGGCCCTCCTCGGCGGACTTGAGTCCGGCCTGGGCCGCGCGGGTGGCGGCCAGATTGGCTTGGACGGAGGCGTGGGCCTCGACCACCTCGCGCGTGACGGCGTCGCGGACGCGTTCGACGCCGAGACGGCCCTGGGCCGCGGCGGCCTCGGCCGCACGCACGCGGGAGGAGTCAAGCAGTCCGCCCGCGCCGATGCGCCAGAAGAGCGTGACCTGCGTGTCGGTGCTGCGGCCCCAGTCGTCGCGCGCGGAGCTCGGGCTGCCGCCCAGCCCGCCGCCGAAGACCTGCGCTCCGAGGGTCGGCCAGAGGGGGGCGTACCTGGCGCCCGCGAGGTTCTCGCGCGCGGCGGAATCGAGATGCTCCGCCTCCGCGATCTCGGGACGGCGGGAGAGCGCGGTCTGGACCAGCGCGTCCAGCTTGCGCTCGGTGCCCGGCACGCTGAGCGCGACGGGCCGGCGGTCCACGGGCACGAGGTCCTCCTGCAGGGGGAGCCGCACGATCTCGGCCAGGCGCGCCGCCGCGGTGCGGCGTGCGTCGCGGGCCTGCTCGCGGCGGATCTGGGTGCGGGAGAGCTGGGCGAAGGCGCGGTGCTCGTCGGCCCGCGCGGCGACGCCCGCCGAGACGGCGGCGGTCACTTGGCGGTGCAGGTCGGCGGCCAGACGGACGGCCTCGTCCTGCAGGTCGGCGGCGGCCTGCGCCGCGCTCAGCTCGAAGTAGGCCTCGGAGGCGGCGAGCAGGATGCGCCTGCGCTCGGACTCGAGGCGGTGCTCGGCGGCGAGGGTCAGCTGCTTGGCCGCGAGGCGGCGGTAGGACGATTCGCCGATCTCCAGCGAGAGCTGCAGCGTCGCGCCCGCGAGGACGGCACGCTCTGGCAGATGTTCCCCGTGCTCTCGCCGGGCGTGACCTACCGCAACCACTCCGGGCAGCTGCAGGACATCGTCGGTCAGGTGACCGACATCACCAAGAGCTCCTTCGGCGCGGGCCTCGGCCAGGCGCTCCTGGGCGATGCGCACCTCGACGGAGTCCGCGCCGGCGAGACGGAGCACGGACGGCAGGTCGATCTTCTCCGCGCGCAGGGAGGCGGCGGCGAGGGCGATGACGAGGAGGGCGCGCATCACTTGGCGATGGTCACGGGCTGCCCGTCGACGAGGGCGGCGCCCGCGGTGACGATCACGTTCTCGCCGGCCGCCACGCCCTCGAGCACCTCGATGTTGGCGCCGTCGTTGAAGCCGTGCTTGAGCACGCGGCGGCGCGCCTTGCCGTCCGCGAGCACGAAGGCGACGGCGGTGGTCTTCTCGAAGGTCACGGCGGAGAGCGGCAGGACGTTCGCTCCGGCGTGGGTCTCGACGCCGAGCTTCACCTTGGCGAACATTCCGGGCCGCAGCGCGCCGTCGGCGTTGGCCACTTCGGCCTCGGCGAGCAGGGTCTTGCTCGCGGGGTCGAGCGCCTCGGAGTGGCGGGTCAGCCGGGCGGAGACGGGGCGGGTGCGCGCGGTGTCGACCGCCACGAGGAAGGGCTGGCCGACCGAGACGAGCGAGGCCTCGTATTCGGGCACGCTGGCCTGGACGCGCACCTTGGAGGAGTCCGTGAGCGTGACGATGGAGGCCTGGCCGGCGGCCGCGCCGGTGGCGGCGGGCACGAACGCGCCTTCGTCCACGAAGCGACGGGTCACGGTGGCGTCGAAGGGCGCGGTGATGCGGGCGTGGGCCAGCAGGGCCTCGAGGCGGGAGGTCTCGGCCTTGGCGGCCGCGGCGCGCGATTCGGCCGCGTCGAGGGCCTGCTTCACGACCAGGTCGGGGGCCTTCCTGGCGGCGTCGCGGGCGCGGGCGGCGTCGCGCTCGGCCAGCGTCGATTCGGCCCGCGCGCGGAGGAGGTCGGCGGAGAGTTCGGGGGATTCGAGCTCGGCGAGGACCTGGCCGGCCTTCACCTTGTCGCCGATCTCGACGCGGATCGCCTTCACGTGACCGGCCACCTTGGCGGTCAGCGTGACCTGGCGGTAGGGGCGCACTTCTCCGAGCAGTTCGACGTTGCGCGTGACGTCGGCCTTCGTCAGGGCGACGGTCTTGAATTCGGCCGCGGAGGCGGCGCTGGCCGCGAGGGCGAGGAGGAGCGTCAGTTCAGGGCGCATGGTGGGGGCTGGAAGGGTCGTCGGGGTCGAGGGAGGGCGAGACGGCGGCGCGCCCGCGGTGCAGGGCGGCGAAGGCGGCGGGGACGAGGAGGAGCGTGGCCGGGGTGCCGAGCAGCAGGCCTCCGATGACGGCGCGCCCCAGCGGGGCGGTCTGTTCGCCCGCTTCGGTGAGACCGAAGGCCATCGGCAGCATGCCGGCGAGCATGGCGCCGGCGGTCATCAGCACCGCGCGGAGGCGCGTGCGTCCGGCCTCGTCGGCGGCGGCTTCGGCGGAGAGTCCCGCGCGGTGGCGTTCTTCGGCGGCCGTGACGAGCAGGATGCAGTTGGCCACCGCGACGCCGACGGCCATGATGAGGCCGATGTAGCTCTCGATGTTCAGGGTGGAGCCGGTCAGGAGCAGCAGCAGGGCGCCGCCGGCCAGCACCGCCGGCAGGGGCACGAGCACGGCGAGGGCCGCGCGCACGCTCTGGAACGAGGCGGCGAGCAGGAGGGCGATCACCGCGAACGCGGCGACGAGCCCCGTGCCGAGTCCGTCGAGCAGTTCGCGCATCGGCGCGACCTGTCCGCGGACGTCCACCCTGACTTTGGCGGGAGGGGCGCCGGCGGCCGCGACCGCGGCGTCCACCTTGCCGGCCAGCGTGCCGAGGTCGGAACCGTGGAAGTTGGCGGTCAGGGTCACGAGGCGCTGCATGTTGTAGCGGTCGTACTGCGCGACGGCGGTGCCGGGCCTGAGCGTCGCGACGGAGCGCAGCAGCACCGGACCGCGCTCCGCGGAGGACGGGCCCACGGGAAGGTTGGCGATGTCCTCGGGGCTCCTCAGGGCGGCGGCGGGCACCTGGACCTGCACCTGGTAGGCGACGCCGTTCTTCGGGTCGGCCCAGTAGTTGGAGAGGATGAAGCGGGTGGAGAACGTGCCGGCGACGACGGACCTCGCGGCCTCGGAGTGGCGGAGGCCGAGGCGGCCGGCCTTCTCGCGGTCGATGTTCACCTCCAGCACGGGGTAGTCGAGGGTCTGCGCGAACTGCAGGTCGCGGAGTTCGGGGATCTTGGCCAGTTCGTCCCGGATCTTCTCGGCGTGCGCGCGGTTGTCGGCGAGGCCGGGGCCGCTCACGGCGACTTCGATCGGAGTCGAGGCGCCGAAGCTCATCACGCGCCCGACGATGTCGGCCGGCTCGAAGGATGCCCGCACGCCCGGAAGTTCCGCGGCGAAGCGGGCGCGCAGGCGCTCCTTGGCGGCGGCGAGGTCGGCCTTGACGCCGTCCTTGAGCTGGATCTGCAGCGTGGCCTCGTCGGTGCCGCTGTTCCAGGCGTGGACGAGGTTGACGGGGTAGTTGGGCGCGTGCACGCCCACGAGGCCGAGGGTGGTGCCGACCTTGGCGGGTCCGATCTCGGACTTGATGAGGTCGAGGGCCTTGAGGGCGATGGACTCGGTGACGTCGAGGCGCGTGCCGGGAGCGGCGCGGAGGCGGACCTGCAGCTGTCCGTGGTCGGCCGCGGGGAAGATGTCGCGGCCAAGTCCGCCGAGCAGCAGCCAGCCGAGGAGGGTCGCGCCGAGCACTCCGGCGAGCGCCGTGGCGCCCGGCTGGCGCAGCGCCGACGAAAGCAGTCCGCGGTAGATGGCCGAGACCGGCGTCATGAAGCCCGCCTCGCCGTGCGCGCCGCCCCGGGGCAGCAGACGGGCCGCGAGCACCGGCAGGAGCGTCGAGGACAGGACGTAGGAGGCCGCCATGCTGAAGCCGACGGCGAGCGAAAGCGGCAGGAAGAGCGCGCGGGCGGCGCCCTCCATGAAGAAGGAGGGGATGAACACCGCGACCACGCAGAGCATCGCGAGCAGGCGGGGCAGGGCGGTGGCGGAGACGGCGTTGCGCACGGCCACCGGCGGCGACAGCCCCCTGGCCAGTTCCTGGTGCACGGCCTCGATGGCGACCGTCGCCTCGTCGACGAGGATGCCGACAGCGAGCGCGAGGCCGCCCAGGGTCATGAGGTTGACGGTCTGCCCGCAGAGCCAGAGTCCGGTCACGGCGGTCAGGAGCGCGAGGGGGATGTTGACCACCACGATGAGGGTGCTCCTCAGGTCGCGGAGGAAGGCCAGCACCATCAGTCCCGTGAGCGCGGCGCCCAGGAGGGCCTCGAGCAGCAGGTCGTCGATGGCGCGCCGGACGACGGGGCTCTGGTCCATCTCATAGGAGACCTTCACGTCCTCGGGCACGGCGGCCTGGAAGCGGGCGAGGTTCGACTTCACGTGGCCGACGACGTCGAGGGTGGAGGCGTCGGCGCGCTTGGTGACCGGGATGTAGACCGTCCGCCGTCCGTCGGCGAGGGCGTGGCTGGTGACGACGTCGGCCCCGTCCACCACGGTCGCGACGTCGCGCAGCAGGACCGCGGCTCCGGCGCCCGTCCGGATCGGGACGGTCTCGAGGTCGCGGATGTTCTTCACCGTGGCGTTGATGGGGACCTGCAGGTTGAGGTCGCCCTGCGCGAGGTTGCCGGTCGGGGCGATCGTGTTCGCACCGGCGAGGGCTGTCGCCACCTCCTCCGGCGTAACGCCGGTGCTGCGGAGGCGGTCGGGGTCGAGGTTGACGAGGATGGTGCGGGCGCTGCCGCCGAAGGGCGGAGGGGCGGACACGCCGGGCAGGGTGGCGAAGAGCGGGCGGACGGTGTTGAGGGCCACGTCCTGCAGCTGGGCCACGCTTCGGGAGGGGCTGGTGAAGACGAGCTGGCCGACGGCCACGCTGCCTCCGTCGAAGCGCATGATGAAGGGCGGCACGGTGCCGGGCGGCATCATCGCGCGGGACCGGTTCACGTAGCCGACCACCTCGCTCATGGCCTGCGCCATGTCGGTCCCGGGGTGGAACTGCAGCTTCATCACCGCGGCGCCCTGGATGTTCCGCGACTCGACGTGCTCGATGCCGGTGATGTAGAGGAAGTGGTACTCGTAGAAGAAGGTCAGGAAGCCCTCCATCTGGGCGGCGTCCATGCCGCCGTAGGGCTGGGCCACGTAGACGGTCGGGACGTTCAGCGGGGGGAAGACGTCCTTGGGCATGCGCCGCAGCGCCACCACCGAGGTCAGCACGACGGCGATGACCGCCGCCAGGACGGTGACGGGTCGACGCAGGGCGGCTTGGAGCAGGCTCATGGGGCGGCCCATAGGCAACCTCCGCTCCCCTGCGTAGTCAACCGATAGTCGGTTACGGAAGCGTTACGACTGGCTCAGGCGAGCAGCTCCTTGAGCACCCGGGAGGGTTCCACCCCGGTCAGCTTGGCGTCGAGTCCCTGGAACTTGAAGGTGAAGCGTTCGTGGTCGATGCCCAGCTGATGGAGCATGGTGGCGTGCAGGTCGTGCACGGTGCACACCTTGTCGACGGCGGCGTAGCCGAGCTCGTCGGTGGCGCCGAACTGGAAGCCGCGCCGGAGTCCGGCTCCCGCCATCCAGATGGACATGGGCTTGTTGTGGTGGTCGCGCCCGACGGGGCCCTTGTCTCCCTGCTTCATCGGGGTGCGTCCGAACTCCCCGCTCCAGACGATCAGGGTGTCGTCCAGCATGCCGAGCCGCTTGAGGTCGGTGATGAGCGCCATGCACGCGCGGTCGACCTCCTTGGCGCGGAGCGGAAGCTCCTCCTTGAGGAGGCTGTGGTGGTCCCAGTCGCGGTGGTAGAGCTGGATGAAGCGCACCCCGCGCTGGGCGAGACGGCGGGCCAGGATGCAGTTGGACGCGAAGGAACCGTCGCCCGGCTCGCAGCCGTAGAGTTCGAGGGTCTTCGGGTCCTCGCCGCTGACGTCCATCAGGGCGGGCACGCTGGCCTGCATGCGGAAGGCCATCTCATACTGGGCGACGCGCGTGGCGATCTCGGGGTCGTCCACGGCGCCCGACCGGCGGCGGTTGAGCGCGTTGACGGCCTCCACGTCGGCGCCCTGGGACTGGCGGCTGACGCCGGCGGGGTTGCCGAGGTAGAGCACGGGGTCGCCCTGCGAGCGGAGCTGGACGCCCTGGTGACGCGAGGGCAGGAAGCCGCTGCTCCACTGCCGCGCGGCGATGGGCTGGGGCGAGCGTCCCTTGCCGGTGGAGGTCAGCACGACGAAGCCGGGCAGGTCCTCGGCTTCGGTGCCGAGTCCGTAGGTGACCCAGGAGCCCATGGACGGGCGGCCCGCGATCTGCGAGCCGGTGTTCATGAACATGTGCGCGGGGTCGTGGTTGATGGCGTCGGTCGTCATCGACCGCACGAGGCAGATGTCGTCGCAGACGGAACCGATGTGCGGCAGGAGCTCCGACATCTCCATGCCGGCGCGTCCGTAGCGCGTGAACTTGAACTGGGGTCCCTGGCAGAGGAGCTTCTGCCCCTGGAGCTGCGCAAGCTGCTGGCCGCGCGTGAAGCTCTCGGGCATCCCCTGGCCGTCCATCTCCGCGAGCTTCGGCTTGTGGTCGTACAGCTCGAGCTGGGAGGGGCCGCCCGCCATGGTGAGCCAGATGACGCGCTTGGCCCTGGCGGGGTGGTGCGTCGAGGCGAGGGAGCCGGGCGCGGCCGCGAGGTCGCGCGCCAGCAGGGAGGCCAGGGCGGCCGAGCCGACGCCGCCCGCCGCGCTCTTCAGGAAGGTCCGTCGCTGCAGGACCCGGTGGAGTTCGTCGGGGCTCATGCGAGGACGCCCGCGATGGGCTTGGAGGGCTCGACGCCGGTCAGCTTGGCGTCCAGCCCTTGGAACTTGAAGGTGAAGCGCTCGTGGTCGACGCCGAGGCAGCGCAGCATGGTGGCGTGGAGGTCGTGCACGGTGCAGACGTCCTTCACCGCGGCGTAGCCGAGCTCGTCGGTCTCCCCGTGCACGACGCCGCCGCGCACGCCGCCGCCCGCGAGCCAGACGGACATCGCCTTGTTGTGGTGGTCGCGCCCGCTGCCGCCCTGCGACATCGGGGTGCGGCCGAACTCGCCCGCCCAGACGATCAGGGTCTCGTCCAGCATGCCGCGACGCCTGAGGTCGGTGATCAGCGCCATGCACGCGCGGTCGATCTCCTGCGCCTTGAGGGCGACGCCGTCCTTCACGCCGCCATGGTGGTCCCAGTCCTTGTGGTAGAGCTGGATGAAGCGCACGCCGCGCTCGGCGAGGCGCCGGGCGAGCAGGCAGTTGGAGGCGAAGGAGCCGTCGCCGGGCGCGCAGCCGTAGAGCTCGAGGGTCTTCGCGTCCTCGTCCTTGAGGTCCATCAGGCCGGGCACGCCGGCCTGCATGCGGAACGCCATCTCATACTGGGCGATGCGCGTGGCGATCTCGGGGTCGGCCACGAGTCCGTCGCGCCGGCGGTTGAGCGCGGCGACGGCGGCGATGTCGGCGCCCTGCACCTCGCGGGTGACGCCCGCGGGGCTGCCGAGGTAGAGCACGGGGTCGCCCTTGGAGCGCAGCTGGACGCCCTGGTGACGCGAGGGGAGGAAGCCGCTGCTCCACTGGCGCGCGGCGATCGGCTGGTTCTGGCCGCCCTTGCCGAGGGAGGTCAGGACGACGAAGCCGGGCAGGTCGTGCGCCTCGGAACCGAGGCCGTAGGTCACCCACGAGCCCATGGAGGGCCGGCCGGCGATCTGCGAGCCGGTGTTCATGAACATGTGCGCGGGGTCGTGGTTGATGGCGTCGGTCGTCATCGAGCGCACGAGCGCGATGTCCCCGAGCACCGACCCGATGTGCGGGAAGAGTTCGCAGATCTCCGCGCCCTCGCGGCCGAACCGCGAGAACTTGTGCTGCGGGCCGAAGCACTTCAGCTGCTGGCCCTGGAGCTGCGCGAGCTGCTGGCCCTTGGTCATGCTCTCGGGCATGGGCTGGTCGTGCATCGCCGCGAGCTTCGGCTTGGGGTCGAAGGTCTCGAGGTGCGAGGGTCCGCCCGCCATCGAGAGCCAGATGACGCGCTTGGCGCGGGCCTTCAGGTGGGGGCGTGCGAGGACTCCGGGCTGGGCGGCGTTTCCGGCGAGGGACGCCAGGGCGAGCGCGCCGACGCCCTGGGTGGCGCGGCCGAGGAAGGCGCGGCGGGTGACCGCGGACAGCAGCTCGGGAGGCAGGTCAGTCACGGGTCACGGTCTCGTGCAGGTTCAGGAGCACGCGCGCCGCGTGGGTCCAGGCGGCGAGTTCGACGGGGTCGGCCCCCTTGGGCGCGGGGGTCAGTCCGGTCTGGAGAAGCTTCTGCGCCGCGGCGGGATCGGCCCGGTAGGCCGCGCGCCTTTCGGTCAGCACCTTGCGGAGGGTCCCGATCTCCTCGGCGTCGGGGTCGCGCTGCAGGGCGCGACGCCAGGCCCAGCGCAGGCGGGCGTCGTCGTCGCCGGGCTGGGCGGAGGCGCCCGCGCCGAAGGCGCGCGCGGCCTCGACGTAGGTCGGGTCGTTCAGGAGCACGAGCGCCTGCTGCGGGATGTTCGAGCGGGTGCGCTCGGTGCAGGACTCCTCGCGGCTCGGCGCGTCGAAGGCCAGCATGCTCGGATGCAGGAAGGTGCGCTGCCACCAGACGTACAGTCCGCGGCGATGCTGGGCCTCGCCCTGGTCGTGCACGTATTCGCGGGTGGGGAAGTTCAGGTTCTCCCAGTAGCGGTCGGGCTGGTAGGGCTTCACGCTCGGTCCGCCGATCTTCGGCACGAGCAGGCCGGAGACCGCCAGGGCGTTGTCGCGGACGAACTCTGCGTCGAGGCGGACGGGCGTCTGCCGCGCAAGGGCGCGGTTATAGGGGTCGGCCTCGCGCTGCGCGGGGGTGGCCGTGGAGGCGCGACGGTAGGCGCGGCTGCCCACGATGATGCGCACCATGCGCTTCAGGTCCCACTTGCCGTCCATGAACTCGACGGCGAGCCAGTCGAGCAGCTGCTGGTTGGGCGGGAGTTCGCCCTGGGCGCCGAGGTCGCCGGGGTTCTTGCTGAGCGCGGTGCCGAAGAACTGCATCCAGAGGCGGTTCATCGTGACGCGCGCGGTCAGCGGGTTCTCGCGTGAGACGAGCCACTTCGCCAGATCGAGCCGGTCGGGCGCGCGGCCTTCGAACTTGGGCTGCGGGAGGTAGTGGGGCAGGGCGGCCTTCACGATCTCGCCGGTCTCGTCCATCCAGTTGCCCCGGGGCAGGATGCGCACGGTGCGCGTCTGGGCGGCCTTGGCGGTGACGAGGGTCTTGGGGATGGCGGCGCGGAAGGCGTCGTGGGCCTTCTGGGCCGCGGCGACGGCGTCGCGCTCGGCCTTCAGCGCCTCGGGGTGCAGGGAGATGTAGTAGTCCCGGATGACGTTCCTGTCCGCGGGGGTGCGCTTGGCGGCCGGCTTCTTCAGGACGGTCGCGGCTTGGGCCGCGATTTTGGCATCAGGATCCTTCCGCTTGGCCTTCGCGTTGGCCTTCTTGTCGGGGGCGGGCGGCGCGGTGAAGTCCTTCTCCCAGGCTTCGATCTGCGGGGTGAGGGAGGGGTAGGAGGATTCGAGCTTCTTCTTGGCGGCGCCGACGGCTCCGGCGAGTTCGGCGAGCCGCGCGTCCTGCTCGGGCGTCGACACGAGGATGCCCTCCTCGCGGCGTCCGATGTCGGGCTCATGCACGTCGGCGAAGAACGCGCCGAGCGAGTAGAAGTCCCGCATGGTGAAGGGGTCGAACTTGTGGTCGTGACACTGGGCGCAGCCGGTGGTCTGCCCGAGCCAGGCCGCGCCGACGGCGCGCACGCGGTCGGTGAGCATGCGCTGCTGGTAGTCCTTGGCCTGGGCGCCGCCCTCCTCGGTGGTCAGGAGGAGCCGGTTGAAGCCGGAGCCGATCAGGGCCTCGCGTCCGCCCTCGGGAAGGAGGTCTCCGGCCACCTGTTCGAGCGTGAAGCGGTCGAAGGGCTTGTTCTCGTTGAAGCTGCGGATGACCCAGTCGCGGTAGGGCCACACGTTGCGCGGGGTGTCGCTGTGGTAACCGATGGTGTCGGCGAAGCGCACGACGTCGAGCCAGGTCACCGCCATGCGTTCACCGTAGTGCGGACTGGCGAGGAGGCGGTCGACGAGCCTTGCGTAGGCGTCAGGCGAGCGGTCGTTGACGAACGCGTCGACTTCCTCGGGGGTCGGCGGCAGGCCGAGCAGGTCGAGGTGGAGGCGGCGGGCGAGGGTGCGGCGGTCTGCCTCGGGCGCGGGGGCGAGGCCGAGCTGCTTGAGGTTGGCTTCGACGAGATGGTCGACGCCGTCGGATCCGGCGGGCGCGGCGGGCTTCACGGGCGGCTCGTAGGACCAGTGCTGCCAGTATTCGGCGCCCTGGGCGATCCACTTGCGGAGAATGGCCTTCTGGCGGT
>JBJTIX010000334.1:0-1940 GCA_046095205.1 Opitutia bacterium | reverse complement strand
CGTTGGGCTTCTCGGCCCCCGTCAGGCCGGAGGCCAGCAGGAGGGCGGCGAGGAGCAGGGCGGCGGGCGTCTTCATGGTCAAAGGTTGCTGCGGCACCATTCGCGCCACATGCCGCGGTAGGCGGACTCGAGGTCGCGGGTGAAGGCGGGCACGTCGCACAGCGGCGAGGCGGCCATGCGCGGGCGCAGGGAGCGGCGGATTTCGGCGAGTCGCCCGAGGTCGCCGGCGGCGGAGACGGCTTTGGCCACGTAGGCCTCGGGGTCGCCGACCGCGAACTCCGCCAGTCCGACGTTGGTCAGCAGGCTGAACGCCCCGCGGCCGAGGCTGCGTCCGGTGACGAGGCTGACCACCGGCACGCCCATCCAGAGCGCGTCGAGCGTGGTGGTCATCCCGTTGAAGGGCGTGGTGTCGAGGGCGATGTCCACCTTCAGGTAGCGGGCGAGCAGCGAGGCCTGCTTCACGTCCGGCGTGGGCGGCAGGTAGTGCAGGAACTCGACGCGGTCGGGCGAGATGCCGTTCTTGTCCATCCGGTCCAGCGTGCGTCGGCGGTGCGCGCCGGCCTTGGAGAGCAGCAGCAGGCGTGAGCCGGGCGTGGCCTTCAGGATGCGGGCCCAGAGGTCGAGGGTGGGGTCGCCGATCTTGCAGAAGTTGTTGAACGAGGCGAAGGTCACGCTGCCGGCGGCGAGCGCGGGCGGCGGGCCGGGGTCGGGCGCGTCCTGTGCGGCGACATGGCAGGTCCAGCAGTGCGGCATCAGCCAGGCCTTCTGATGCGGGGCGAGGCCGTTGGGCGCGGGGGGTTCGAGATGGCGGTCGCTGATGCGCCAGCCGATGCCGGCGGTGCCCGAGGTCTCGGGCAGCCCGATCCAGGAGGCCTGCACGGGCGCAGGCCGGCGGGTGAAGAGCGGCAGGCGGTTGTCGGAGGTGTGGAGGCCGAGGTCGACGAGCACGTCGATGCCGTCGTCGCGGATGACCTTGTAGAGCTGCTCGTCGGAAAGTCCTTCGACGTCGCGCCACAGGTCGGCGCGCCCGCGGAACTGCGCGGTCACGTCGTCGGGCGGGCCGGCGGAGTAGGCCACGACCTCGAAGCGTTCCCGGTCATGGGCGAGGAAGGAGGGGAGCACGGCGCGCCCCACGACGTGGTCGCGGAAGTCCGCCGAGACGTAGCCGATGCGGAGGCGGCGCTCCGGATCGGGGACGTTGGACCAGGAGGTCGCGGGCGTCGGGCAGGCGTGCCGGACGTTCCAGTCCCGGTGCGCGTCGGCGAGCTCGGCGTCGGTCGTCTCGGGCACGTAGTGCATCGTGAGCACCAGGTTGCTGGAGATGTCCGCCGCACCGGGACGCAGCTTCGTGCACTGGCGCAGCAGGCGCACCGCCTCGACGCCGTCGCCGCGGTCCTTGAGCGCCACCGCCAGGTTGTTGAGCGAGGTCGCGTCGTCGGGCATGAGCTCCGCGGCGCGGCGGAACGCGTCGATCGCGCCGTCCAGGTCGCTCTCCGACTGGAGAAGGGCGCCGTAGTTGATCCAGATGGCGTACTCCTTGGGGCGCGCTTCCAGCGACTTGCGATAATGCTGCAGCGCCTCGGTCCGCCGGCCGGCGCCGTGCAGCGCCATGCCCAGCTGCAGCTCGCAGAGTTCGAAGCCGGGCTGCAGTTCCAGGGCCTTCTGGTAGGATTCCACCGCCTCGTTCCATTTCCGCTGCCGGATGAGCGCGTTGCCGAGGTTGTAGCGCGTCGAGGCGCACGTCGGGCTGCGCTCGGTCCCCGCGCGCAGGATGCGTTCCGCTCCGGCGGGGTTCCCCATGTCGATCAGCCGCGACCCGAGGTTGTTGTAGTAGTGGCTTGCGCCGGGATTCGCGGCGAGGGCCTGTTCCATCAGCGGCACGCCCGCCTCGCGGCGGCCCTGGTCGCAGGCGGCGAGGCCTAGGCGGAGGGGCTCTACGT
>JBJTIX010000333.1:0-7996 GCA_046095205.1 Opitutia bacterium | reverse complement strand
CGAGACGCCCGCTGGTGTGGTGGGCGGGGGGGTGAGGGGGTTCTCGGGGGCGGTCGGGCGGTTGGGGGGCGCCACCCCCGCCACGCCGGTGCGGACGGGCTTCACGTCGGCGGGCGGAAGTTCGCGGCTGTAGCCGCCGTCGCGGTAACGCCGGAGGAGATCCTTGAGCTCGGCCACGACCTCGGGGTGCTGCGCCGCGACGTCCTTGGTCTCGGCGGGGTCGGCCACGGTGTCGTAGAGCTGCGGGCGGAACTGGTCCTTGCGGCTCTTGCGCACGCCCTCCTTGATTTCGTCGACCGGCTCGCCCTCGATCCACTTCCAACGCCCCTTGCGGATGGCGAAGTTGCCGTCGGCGCTGTGGACGATGACGTCCTCACGGCCCTTTGCGTCGGCTCCGCCCAGCAGCACGGGCAGGAAGCTGCGGCTGTCCTCGGCGCCGACCTCCTTCGCGGGCAGGGGCGTGCCGACGATCTCCGCGGTCGTCGCGAGGATGTCGACCACGCTGACGGTCTGACCGGCGACGGAGCCGGCGGCCACCTTGGCGGGCCAGCGCGCGATGAAGGGCACCTTGAAGCCGCCCTCCCAGACGTCGTGCTTGCCGCCGCGGATCGCGCCGTTGACCCTGAGGCCCGCCTTGAAGGCCGCGGTCTGCAGGAGCCGTTCGTTCTCGGGCTTGAAGACGCCCCCGTTGTCCGAGGTGAAGATGACCAGCGTGTCCTTGGCCGCCCCCATCTTGTCGAGCGTGGCCAGGATGCGTCCGACGCTGGCGTCCAGCTCGTGGATCCAGTCGCCGTAGGCGCCGGCGGCGCTGCTGCCGGCGAGACCCTTGTCGGGGGTCACGGGGTTGTGCACCGCGACCGGGGTGAAGTAGAGGAAGAAGGGGCGGTCCTTGGGCTGGGACTCCAGCCAGGCCGTCGCCTTGTCCGTGAGCACCTTCATCACGCGCTCGTTCTTGCGGCGGGGCGCGTCCAGCTCGAGGATCTTGGCCTTGCCGTTCTCCGTGTCCTCGGGGCCGTAGGTCCGCTTGAAGTCCTCGCTGTCGGCGTCCGGGCCGGCGACCTTCATGCCGGCGGGAATCTTGCCGGAGCGCAGTCCGTAGACGAAACGGTTCTCGACGAAGACTCCCGTGAGGTCGCCATGGTTGGCCGGCACGCCGAAGTGGTAGTCGAAGCCGATGTCGAGCGGTCCGGGCGAGAGTTCGGCCGTGTAGTCCGTGCGCCACTTGGGGTCTTCGGTCTCGGTGCCGTAGCCGAGGTGCCACTTGCCCACGGCGGCCGTGGCGTAGCCCTTCGCCCTGAGCAGGGAGGCCAGGTTGAGGCGCGAGGGCTCGATGTGCAGCGGTGAGAACGTGCCCAGCACCTCGTGCTTGAGGCTGGTGCGCCAGCAGTAGCGTCCGGTCAGCAGCGAATAGCGCGTCGGCGAGCAGACCGAGGAGGTCGGGTTGCCGTCGGTGAAACGCCGTCCCTCCGCGGCCAGCCGGTCGATGGCGGGGGTGCGGATCAGCTTCGGGTCGGCCCCGTAGCATCCGGCGCTGGCGTAGCCGTAGTCGTCGGAGAGGATCACGACGACGTTGGGCCGGTCGGCGGCCGAGGCCGTGACGGCGAGGAGGAGCAGGAGCGTGCGCATGGAGAGGGTCATTTTCCTTCGGCGGCCCACTTCTTCATCTGGGCGATGTTGCGTTCGACCTCGGGGTTGCCCTTGGCGACGTAGACTTTCATGTCGCTGTCATACATGGCCGTCGATTCGGGGCCGGGGTCCTTGGTCGCGGTGAGCTTGGCATCGAGCCGGCGACGGTGTTCTTCCAGCGCGGCGGCGTACGCGGGGTCGCCGGCGAGGTTGCGCACCTGCCAGGGGTCGGAGGAGAACTCATAGAGCTCCTCCCGGGGGCGCGTGGGGCTGAAGAGGAGCTTTTCGGAGAGCTCGGAAAGTGAGCCGGCGGCGTGTAGCTCGCGCAGCCTCTGGACAATCTGCTTGCCGTCCTTGTAGGCGCAGGGCTGCAGGTGCGGACGCTCCGGGTGGTAGTTGCGCACGTAGATGAAGCGCTCGGTGCGGAGGCTGCGGATCTTCTCCGTCGTCTCGTCGCAGCGGTCGCGGGCCGAGAAAGCCTCCTCCCTCGGCCGGTACGATGCCGCGAGCACGTCCTTGCCCTGCATCCAGGCCGGGACGCCGATGCCGGCCGCGGCGAGCGAAACGGCGGCGAGGTCGATGTGTTCCACGAGGTCGGTGCGCACCTGGCCGGCCGGGACGCCGGGGCCGCGCATGACGAGCGGCACGTGGGCGCCCTCCTCGTAGAGGAACTGCTTGCCGCGGGCGTGGCTGATCCCGTGGTCGGTCATGAAGATGACGAGGGTGTTGGCGAGCTGGCCCTCCTTTTCGAGGCGGGCGAGCACGCGGCCGACGTGGAGATCGGTCAGGCGCACGGCGTCGAGGTAGTCGGCCCAGTCCTGCAGCAGCACCTGATCGCGCGGGTCGTAGGGCGGCAGCGTGACCTTCGCGGGGTCGGTGTTGTCGCCGAGCTCCTTCTTCACCCGCTCGCGGTACTGCGCCCGCGCGGCGTCGGAGCCTTCGCGCAGCTTGCCTCCGTGCAGCTGCACCTGCATGAAGAACGGCTGGCCGGCCTTGCGACCCGACCAGTCGTGCGAGTCGTACATCGCCGCGTCCCATTCGAAGTTGTAGTCCGTCTTGCCGAGCCGTCCCGCCTGGGATGCCTTGGCCTTCTTGCCCTTGGGCTGGCCGAAGGGCAGGCCACGGAAGTCGAGTTCGGGGAGTCCGCTGCCGATGCAGGTGTAGTAACCGGCCTGCTGGAAGAGCTTCGGGGCGGGCACCACCTCGGCCGGCAGGTTGATCTTCAGGTCGCCGCGCCCGCTGCGGTGGTGGTGCGAGCCGATGGTCGTCTGGTACATGCCCGTCACCAGCGCCGAGCGGCAGGGCGAGCAGACCGGCGCGGTCACGTAGGCGCGGCTGAAGCGCACGCCCTCGCGGGCGAGCCGGTCGACGTTCGGGGTGGCGATCGTCTTCTCGCCGTAGCTCCCGAAGTTCGCGGACATGTCGTCCACGATGAACCAGAGCACGTTCGGGCGGTCGGCGGCATGGGCCGTCAGGGCGAGAAGCAGGCAGAGCAGGGGGCGCATGGGGCGCAGGCAGGTTGGGCCTAAAGAGGGCCTAGGGCAAAAATAATGGGGTCAGACCCCCTTAGTAGGGTCTGACCCCATTAAGGGGCCCGGGCCGGGTCACTTCTGGGTGAAGACGAAGACGCCGTACTTGTTGGCGGTCACGATGTCGGGCTTGCCGTCCTTGTTGACCGCGCCGGACCAGAACTCCGTGCCGACGCCGCTCTCGCGGTCGATCTGGTGAGACACGTACTTGGCGCCGCCCTTGCCGTCGCGCGTCAGTTCGAACCAGAAAAGCACCGGGTCGGCCATCGGCTCGTCGTCACCCTTCGGTCCGTGCGCCCAGCGGCGCTTGCCGGTCACGATGTCGAGCAGGCCGTCTCCGTTGACGTCGGCGAGCTGGACCGCATGGAGCTGGCTGAAGCCGCCGGGGTGGGAGTTCTCCTCCTTGGTCTTTCCGAGGATGACCTGCTCGGTGAACGTGCCGTCCTTGGCCTGCTTGAACCAGGACAGCCCGTAGCCGTGGGCCTTGATGCTCGTGATGACGTCGTTGATGCCGTCTCCGTCGACGTCGTAGGCGTACATCTGGGCGCCGCCCTGGCCGAAGGCGGCGGGGTGGAACTTCCAGTCGGAGTCCTTGGAGGTGTCGGCAGGCTGCTCGTACCAGCCTTCTCGCTCGAGGATGTCGACGCGGCCGTCGCCGTTCACGTCGCCGGCGCCGTAGCCATGGGTGTACTTGAAGATCTTGACGTCATTGGCGGGGGACTTGGACGTGATCGGGCGGAAGCGCGCCTTGCCGAGCGGGTTCTTCCAGTCGATCTCGGCGTAGCCGAACTGCCCGCCATGGCGGCCCTTGTTGAGCTTCGGGTCCTTCACGGCGTCGCTCGTGTGGCAGAGCAGCTCGGGTTTGCCGTCCCCGTTGACGTCCCAGAGCGAGGGCGACTCGCCGTCGGCGACGTCGAAGATGTTGTGGCGCTCCCAGTCGCCCGCCTTGCCCTGGGGGTTCACGAACACGTAGGCCGGGTCGCCGGGCAGTCCGAAGACGAGCAGGTCCTGCCAGCCGTCGCCGTTGAAGTCGTAGGCGTACTGGATGAAGTAGTCGGAGTAGGTTAGGGGGTTGTAGGGCGTCTTGTTCGGACCCGTGGGGTTGTCGCGTTCGGGCGTGTAAGCGGCGCGGCGCTTGAAGTCCGGGCCGAACCAGATGTGTCGGCCGGCGGCGACGTCGGGCAGTCCGTCCTTGTCGAAGTCGGCGACCGCGCAGCCTTCGGCCACGAAGTCCTTGGTGATCGTCTGCTTGTCGAAGGCGACGGGCGCGGCGGACACAGCCGCGGCCAGGAGTAGGGGGGCGAGGAAACGCATGGGGGTGCCATTAGGACAACTCCGCCGGCCCTTGGTTGCGAGGGGAAACTCCCTGACCCCTATTTGAGGGCTCTTGGCGGGAGCTTGGCGCTGTAATGCACGGCCCGGTGGCGGGCGTCGTCGTAGGCGAAGTGCAGCCACTGCCCGTCGGCGCTCACGAATCCGTCCGGGTAATTGATCGAGCCCTTCATCAGCTTGCCGGGGTATTTCGGGTCGGGTCCGGCTTCGGCGACGAGCACGCGCTGGTAGGGCCAGGTCTTGCCGTCGTCGAAGCTGATCCAGAGGGAGAGGGGCGCCCGGCGCTTGGAGTTGTTGTTGTGCAGCAGCGCGACGGACTTGCCGCCCAGCGGGAACAGGGTGGCCTTGCTGCCCGGGTTGGGGATCTCGGTGACCGAGGCGAATTCCGGCCACGTCCGTCCCCCGTCCTTGGAGGTCGCCTGATAGAGGACGCCGCCGAGTCCGTCCGCGCGGATGTACATCAGGATGGAGCCGTCGGCGCGCTCATGGATCGTCGGTTCAGCCCAGCCGAAGTACTTGTCGTTGGGCGTGAGTTTGACGTCGCCATGTTCGGTCCAGGTCTTGCCGCCGTCGGCGCTCATGAGAACGCCGTTGCGAGGGTTGGTGAAGGCGCGGTCGAGCGGGGCCTTGTCTTTTTCGGCCTCGGGGCCGACGTAGTGCTGGAAGGGCAGCAGGATGCGTCCGTCACGCGTGGTGATCGACGGGCGGATGAAGGTGCGCTCCTTGAGCCGGCCGGGGAGCGGTTGCGGCTTGCTCCAGGTCTTGAAGGAATCGTCGCTGGTCAGGTACCAGGAGCGCCAGTCATTGGCCCAGTGCTTGGAGTGTGTCGAGACGAAGAGCGTCGCGCGGCCGTCGCGCACGAGGACCTCGGTCGGGCCTTGTCCGATGGTCTTGCCTTCGCGGGGGAAGCCGACGTCGAAAGCGGCGAGCGGCGTCCAAGTCCGGCCTTCGTCGGAGCTGCGCGTGATCGCCGTGTAGTTCAGCGGCGACGGCTCGGTGTCGCCGCCGGCGAGCAGGAAGTAGATCCATGAGCCGTCGGGCATCGGACGCAGGGTCGTATCGCAGACCATGCGGTTGGGTGAGTAGCCCTCGTAGGGGATGCTCGTGCGGTCCTGTTGCGCATCCTCGCGTCCTTGGGCCGTCCATTTGTCCGAAGGGCGGATGGCGTGGCCGCCGAGCTCGGGATGAGGGGTCTTGAGGGCTTTGTTCACGAGCGAGCGCGCGACCTTGGTCTGCTTGGCCACGTCTTCCTCGGTGAACTTCGTGAGCAGGATCTCGGCGTCGGTATGGCGGTTCCAGTCGTAGAGGATATGGATCGTGCCGTCCGGGGCCTGGAAGCCGTCGGGGTAGGAAACCGAAGCGCGGTCATCGAGCAGCAGGCCGGGGCCCCAGGTCTTCCCATCATCCAGGGAGACGAAGGCGGTCAGGCTCGAACGACGGGGCAGGGCGACTTCGGTCGGGCCGTTCTTCACCAGCAGCAGATTGCCGGAATGGAGACGGCGGATGAAGAAGCGGGCCTTCGGGTTCTTGATCTGTGAGTCCGTCGGGTCGGTCCAGGTGCGGCCGCCGTCCGTCGAGGTGGATTCGCTGATGCCGTTGCCGGCACGCGCGAGCATCCAGAGGGAGCCGTCCTTGCGCTCGACGATCATGTGTTCGTCGAAATCGGCCTTCGGGAAAGCCACGCCTCCGCGGCGGGTCCAGGTCTTGCCTTGGTCGGTGGAGGCGTAGACGTTGGCCATGCGGATGACGTCCAGGTCGCGGTGGTGGTTCCGGAAGGTCTCCACGCCGGCGAAATCCTTGTTCCACGGCCCGATGCGGTCACGCGTCCAGAGCGAGACCGGGAGCAGCCTGTCGCCGTTCGCGAGCACCGTCGGCTTGTTCAGCGTACAGCCGTCGGTGATGCGCACCGGAGCGGACCAGGTCGGGTTGGCATCGTCGGGGTTGTCGCAGCGGGTTACCCAATTGCCGGCCCGACCGTCGAAGTAGCCTAGGCTCTGGTCGAAGAAGCACCAAAGGCGGCCTTTGGGGTCGGTCCAGAGGTTGCCGACGAGCGTGCGGCGGTTGGGCTTGCCCGGAAGGTCGGTCGGATCGATCACGAGCCGAGGCTTTGACCAGCTTTTCCCGTCGTTGTCCGAAGTCGCCAGCATCAGGAAGCCGTTGGCGCTGTCACCGTTGCCGATCCATGCGGCCCAGAGGCGGCCCTTGGGCGTACGTTCGAGGCCGATGACCATGTTGCCTGGACGATTGGCGTCGGCGTATTCCGGACCGGGTTGGGTGTTCAGCGCCGGTGCTTCCAGGGACAGGTCGAGGGTGGCCTGATCCAAGGCGAACGAGGCAAGGGTTGAGGCCAGCAAAAGGAGGCAGGTGCGTAGCATGGGTCAAGGGATCGCCGATTCAGCGGAGGCCAAGCTTGGCGCAGGCCTCGCGGACCTTCCAGCCCGTCGTTTCCAGCGCGGCGCACGCCGCCTTCTCGTCTGCTCCGGTGAGATCCCGCACGATGCGGACCGCGCGGTCGCGCAGCGTCGAGTTGGAGGGGTTGAGGTCGATCATCAGGTTGCTCATCACCTTGCCGGAGCGCGCCAGGGCCAGGGTGGTGATGAGGTTCAGGACGAGCTTGGTGGCCGTGCCGGCCTTGAGGCGCGTCGACCCCGTCAGGACTTCGGGGCCGGTGTCGGGGAGGATGGCCCGGTCGAGCAGCGGGTGGTCGCGGTAGGCGGGGTTGCACGAGACGAGCACCGTGCGGGCGCCCCGGCGGCGGGCTTCGGCGAGGCAGCCCCAGATGCACGGCGCGTGTCCGCTGGCGGAGATTCCGACCACGACGTCGTGCACGCCGACCGAGCGCGACGCGATGGCCGCGCGGCCGGCGTCGGCGTCGTCCTCGGCGCCCTCCACCGCGCTCCAGAGCGCGCGATGTCCGCCGGCCATGACGCCCTGGACCAGCCACTCGGGCGTGCGGAAGGTCGGCGGGCATTCGCTGGCGTCGAGCACGCCCAGCCGTCCGCTCGTCCCTGCTCCGCAGTAGATCAGCCGTCCGCCGGCGGCGACGGCCTGCACCACGGCCTCGACGGTCCAGGCGAGGTGTGCCGACTCCTTCAGGATCTGCCCCGGGATGGCCGCATCCTCGGACAGCATGAGACGGATGGCGTCCGGCAGCGGCATCTCGGCGAAGCCGGTCGACTTCGGATTGCGTCCTTCGGTCGGTGCCGCCGAGACGGGGCTGAAGGGCTTGTCCTCGGTCGCTGCCCGGACGCCTGCGCTTTCAGACGGACGGCTCATCGCGGCGCCGGAGGAGCCGGTGCAGGTGGTGCTCAACGGCTCCACGATCCTCAAGAACGACTGGTTCATCGAGGACGTGAAGTCGCGCATCCTCGCCGCCCGTCCGGGAACGACCGTGGCTGCCCTCTCCCGTTCGGGCGCCTGGGGCGCCACCCGCCTCGCCCTGCGTGCGGACGCCGCGAAGAGCCGTCCGTCTGAAAGCGCTGGCGTCCGGGCAGCGACCGAGGACAAGC
>JBJTIX010000332.1:0-10634 GCA_046095205.1 Opitutia bacterium | reverse complement strand
CGCGCGGAGGTCACGGCGCTCACGGCTTCCTGAGCCTGCGCGCGATCAGGGCCGACTGTCCATAAGCCTGATCAGCTCTTCGGCGCACGCCCGGGCGAAGGACGGGTCGTTGATCTCAAGGTCGAACTCCCTGACGGGGGTCCGCTTGCAGCCGTCACGAAGGGCTCCGAACAGGGCCTCGTCCGCGGCCGCGTCATGGAAGGGCTTTCCGGGCGCGGAGATCACGCTGATGGCCTTGCGCGGGATGAGCACGGTGGCGCCCGCCGTGCAGGCCTCGGCCTTGGCCGCGATGATGCGACCGAGCTCGGCGCACTCCTCCTTGGTCGTGCGCATCAGGGTCACCTGAGGGTTGTGCACGTAGAAGTTGCGTCCCTTGAACTTCGCGGGCACGGAGGCCATCTCGCCGAAGTTCACCATGTCCAGGCAGCCGGGGGCGATGACGGTCTGCACCTTGGCCTTGGCCGCGGCGTCCATGCGCTCAGGTCCGGCGTTGAGGACCCCGCCGACAAGTTCGTCGGCCCACTCGGTGGTGGTGACGTCGAGCACGCCGGCGGTCATGCCGCTCTCGATGACGGATTCCATGATGCGCCCGCCGGTGCCAGTGGCCGCGAAGACGAGCACTTCGAAGCCGGCGGCCTCGAGGACCTTCTTGGCCTCGGTGACGCAGGCGGTCGTGTTACCGAACTGGCTCGCGCCCCCCAGCGGGCGGTTGGACGCGGTCTCGGGTTCCGCTCCGACCATCCCGCAGATGGCGCCGGCGGCGCGGGTGAAGATCACTTTCGAAAGACGGTTGAGACCCGCGACGTCGGCGATACTCGGCATCATCGTGATGTCCTTGGTGCCGAGGTAGGGGGCCACGTTGCCTGCGGCCAGGGTCGAGACCATCAGCTTGGGGAAGCCGAGGGGCAGGGCGCGCATGGCGGCGGTGGCGATGGCCGTGCCTCCGCCTCCGCCGAGCGAGATGACCCCTTGGATGCGCCCTTCGGCGGCCAGTTTGGCGAGCATGACCGGCGCGGCCTTGGTCATGGCGACGACGCATTCACCGCGGTCCTGACGGGCGATGAGCGCCGTGAGGTCGATGCCGGCCGCGGCCGCGACCTCCTCCCGGGTCACGTCGGGCTTCACCGAAGGCGGCGCCCCGGTGCCGACGTCGATCAGCAGCGGACGATGGCCCTGCCTGGTGATGAGGGCCGCGACGAACGCATGCTCCTCGCCTTTCGAGTCGAGCGTACCGAGGACCGCGATCGTCGCCATGGGCTCAGAAGAACTTCCGCTTCACCGGGATCTGCTTGAAGCGCTTCGTCAGGTCGGTGAGCGACTGCTCGACGGCCATGCGTTCGAGGCTCGACGCGCCCACGAAGCCGTCGCAGTCCGTGTGCTCGTTGATGTAGGCGGCGTCGTCGGGCGTGTTGATCGGCCCGCCGTGGCTGAGGAAGATGAGGTCCTTGCGGACGGACTTGGCGGCGTCGATGATCTCCTGGGTCGCCTTGGCGGCGTCGGGCAGGGTCATGGTGGCGTTGGTCACGCCGATCGAGCCCCCCACCGTGGTGCCGACGTGCGCGATGATGACGTCCGCGCCGGCCTCGGCCATCGCCTTGGACTCGGCGGGCGAACCGACGTAGACGATGGTGAACAGGCCCATGCGGCGGGCGAGCGCGACGGTCTCGAACTCCTTCTTCACGCTCATGCCGGTCTCCTCCAGCACCTGGCGGAACTTGCCGTCGACGATGGTGTGGGTGGGGAAGTTGTTGATGCCGGAGAAGCCCATGTCCTTCACCTTGCCGAGCCAGTGCCACATGCGGCGGCGGGGGTCGGTGCAGTGGACGCCGCAGATGACGGGGATCTCCTCGACGACGGGCAGCACCTCGTATTCGCCGATCTCCATGGCCACGGCGTTGGCGTCGCCGTACGCCATCATGCCGGCGGTGGAGCCGTGTCCGGCCATGCGGAAGCGGCCGGAGTTGTAGACGATGACGAGGTCGGCGCCGCCCTTCTCGATGAACTTGGCCGAGATGCCCGTGCCGGCGCCCGCGGCGATGATCGGACGTCCCGCCGACTTCGTGGCGTTCAGCCGGGCGAGCACCTCCTCGCGCGTGTAGGGGTTTCCTTTTCCGGTCCAGGGGTTGGGCATCTTCGTATGGGTTGGAAAGCTCGCCGAGCCGGAGGTTGCCAGCGTCGGACAGGCGGCTATGCAAAGTCCCGTGGCCGCGAAGAGCGAACCTAAACCCCACAGCGAGACGCAAGTCCGCCACCCTGAAACGGACATCGAGAACCCCCGCTCGCGCCGTCGGGCGGCGGTCGCGGACGTCGCCGCCGACTCACGGCCCTGGGTGCGGTCAGGAGTCCCCTGCAGGGAGCTGGCGCTCTTCGAGATCGCCCACCTGGGCGTGGCGGAGATGCTCCCGCCCTACGAGGTGGTGCGGGACAGGCAGAGCGGGGCCTTCTTCATGGTGGGGCTCGGAGGACAGGGCCAGGTGCAGGTCGACGGACGCTGGCGCGCCATCACCCCTGGGCACGCGTGCCTGCTGCCCGCGGGCCTCCGCAACCGGTTCCGCATGGGGCGCGGCAAACGCTGGGAGTTCGCCTGGGTGCGTTTCTCGGGCGGGGTGCGTTCGAGCACGATCTTCCGGGCGGGCTCTCCGGTGCTTGCGGAATTCGACCCCGCGCCGTTCCGCGCCGCGGTCGAGGGTCTCATGGCGGAGGCCTCCGGTCCGGCCTCGTCGCGTCGCGTGCACCAATGGATCGAGCTCGTCTACGATTACGTCAGGGGCTTCGCCGGAAGTTTCCGCGGCGACGAGCGTCTGATGCGGCTGTGGGACCAGGTGCAATCCCGGCTGTCCGACCCTTGGGACATGCGCTCGCTGGCCCGGGCCTCGGGGCTCAGTTTTGAGCATCTCAGACGTCTCTGCCTCAAGGATATCGGCCGTACGCCGATGAACCATCTGACTCACCTGCGCATCCAGCAGGCCATCCGCCTCGTGGCGGAATCGGAAATCAAGCTCGAGGCCGTGGCCCGGCAGGTCGGTTTTGCCAACGGGAACAGCTTCGCGGCGGCCTTCAAGCGGAGCACCGGCCATGCCCCCTCACAGTTCAGGGTCCTGCGGGCGCCTTCCCGGGCCTCCTGACGGGGCATGTGCGTTTGAGAGGGGGAGGGTTGCGGTGAGGGGTGAACTCGGAGGTTGAGGGAGGGTGGGGCGTCCGTAACTTCAAGCCATGCTTCCCCGCTACGCCCGCCTCCTGGCGCCGGCACTTCTTGCCGCCGTCCTCAGCGCCGCCCCTGTCCGCGTGCTCGTCGTGAGCGACGATCCCGCCGTCTCCGGCCCATTGGTCAGGTCGCTCCAAGCGACCAAGGCCGCGACGGCGACCGCGGCCACTGCCTCGGAACTGCCGGCCAAGCAGGGTCACGACGTCATCGTGCTCCATTCCTCCTCCTTCAAGCCGATGTCGAAGGCGGCGCAGGATGCCGTCGCCGCCCATGCGGCCGCCGGCAAGGGGGTGGTCGCGGTCACCGGCGGCATCGCCGGCGGCGACACGGAATGGGGCCGCACGGTGCTGGGCGGAGGCTGGACGGCGGAGAGCCGCAAGTTCCGCAATCTGATGATGCTGAACATCCGCACCGGCGCCCACCCGGTGCTCAAGGACGCCTCCACCTTCGACCTGCTCGACGACACGGTCTTCGAGCTTTCGCTCACCGACAAGATCGAGGTGCTCGCCGCCTCCTTCACGTCCAAGGTCTCCACCAACCGCAAGAACATCGTGGCCGACGAGAGCCGCGCCTCCATCTACGACATCCAGCCCCAGGCCTGGCTGCATGATTCCGGTCGGCACCGCGCCGCGGTCTTCCTGCAGGGCGCCAATGCCGCCAACCTCTCGCACCTCAGCTACCGCACGTTCATCAAGCGCGCCGTGGCCTGGACGGCCCGCCTCGCCGACGTCGACGCGCTCTGCGTCGCGGGCGACCTCGCCGACCTGCGCTACCCCGCCGGTGGCGCCAGCCGACCCGCACAGGCGATGGCCGCCTTCCAGATGCAGCCCGGCTTCAAGGCCTCGCTGGTCGCCGCCGAGCCCCTCATCAACAAGCCCATCGCGATGCAGTGGGACGAACGCGGACGTCTCTGGGTGGCCGAGACGCCCGAGTATCCGAACGGACGACGCCCCCTCAACGCGGAGGCCTGGAAGGAGGGCGGGGTGCTCGTCCCGGGCAGCTACGACCGTCCCGCGCCGGACAAGATCAGCGTGCTGGTCGACACCGACGGTGACGGCGTGGCCGACAAGAAGCAGGTCTTCCACGAGGGCCTCGAGCTCATCACGGGCTTCTGCCACTACCGCGACGGCGTGATCGTCGTCTGCCAGCCCCACATCGTCTGGCTCCGCGACACGGACGGCGACGGCAAGGCCGACAAGGAGCAGGTGCTCTACGGCGGCTTCACGCCGGGCGACACCCACTTCGTGGCCAACCACTTCATCCTAGCGCCCGACGGCTGGGTCTACGCCAGCAACGGCGGCGGCGGCGAGGCCTTCCCGGTCTCCCATCCGGAACGCAAGGTGCGCCTCTCGTCCGGCACCTTCCGTTTCCGTCCCGACGGCTCGGCCATCGAGCAGATCGCCTCGCAGGGCGGCAACAGCTTCGGCAACGAGGTCACCTCCGACATGGAGCTCTTCCACGGCAAGGCCACCAACGGCAACCCGATCCAGCACGTGGTCCTGCCAGAATCGATCCTCGCCAAGGCCCCGGGCACGCCCGCCAAGGCCTTCAACGCCGTCAACCCGCGCCGCCCCGTCATCCGCGCCGACCTGCCCGACCGCGCGCCCCTGCTGCAGATCGACCAGGTCGGTTACTACACCGCCGCCTGCGCGGTCACGGTGCAGGAGCATGGCGCCTGGCCCGACGCCTACCGCGACACGATCTTCATCACCGAGCCGATCCTCGACGTGATCCACCATGAGAAGCTGGTTCCCGGCGGCGGCACCTTCACCGGCGAACTGCCGCTCAAGGACCGTGAATGGCTCCGGTCGATGGATCACTGGTTCTGCCCCGTGGCCCTCCAGTTCGGTCCGGACGGCGCGCTCTACGTGCTCGACTTCTACACGCCCGTCGTGGCGCACAACGACACGCGCGGCCCGCTTCACTCCAAGTCGGGCGCCTCGGTGCGGCCCGACCGCGAGCACTATTTCGGCCGCATCTGGCGCATCCAGCACGACGAGGCCAGGGCGCTCTCGCATCCCGACCTCTCCAAGGCCGGAGTCGAAGCCCTGGTGGCCGCCTTCGGACATCCGAACAAGGTGGTGCGTTTCAATGCGCTGCGCACGCTGATGGAGCGCGACGCGGGCCTGCAGGCCTCCGCCACCGGACCGCTCAACGCGCTCGCCCGTTCGGGCGCTTCGGCCGAAGCCCGCGTCCTCGCCCTCTGGGCGCTGCAGCGTCTCGACCGTCTCGAGCCCGGACTGCTCGCCACGGCGACCGCCGACGCCTCCGCCGCCGTCCGCAAGAACGCCTTCCTGGTGGCCGAAGCCGCCCGCATGCCGCTGCCCGCCGCCGCGCTCAAGGCGGGCGTGACCGACGCCGACGACCGCGTCCGCCTGGCCGCCCTCCGCGCGATGGGCGCCGCCGAGCTCGATTCCGAAGCCGGTTCGCTCCTGCTGTCCACCTGGGCCAACGCGCACGAGGCCGCCGCGGCCACCGCCGCCGCCTCCGCGAACCCCGCTTCGACGCTGGAGGTGATGCTTTCGGGCCGGGCGCCCGCCAACCCCGACTTCGCCGTCTCCCTGGCGGCCACGCTTTCGCCTGACGCCGCCGGCAAGGTGGTCCGCGCCGCCGCCGGCTCGAAGGACGTCGCCCTCGCCTCGGCGCTGCTCCGCGAGATCGCCGTGCGCAGGATCGCTGCCCCCTCCAATGCCGGTTCCGTGCGCGATGCGTTCCGTCGTCTGCTCGCCGGGGACGCCGTCGTGGCCTCCTCGGCCGCCTCCGTGGCAGCCGCCTGGTTCCAGGACGGCTCGCTCAACGCCGAGCTCCGCCCTCGGGTGACGCGGCTCATCCCGCTGCTGTCCGACGCCGCCGCGCCGGCCGGCGCCCGTGAGACTGCCGCCCGGACGCTGGTCGCGCTCCGCGGCACCGACGGTTCGGTGCGTCCGGCCCTGACCCGCGCCCTCTCGGGCGGCTCTTCGGATTCGGTCGGAGGCGCGATCGTCGAGGCGCTCTCGGCCAGCGGCGACCTTTCCTACGGCCCCGTCCTCGCGGCCGCCTTCCCGAAGTCCACGGGGCTCCTTCGCACCGCCATCTTCGGCGCGCTCGTCAGCCGGTCGGAATGGGCGACGCTGCTGCTCAACGCGCTCGAGGCGAAGTCGATCTCGCCGATGCAGCTCGGGCCCCTGCAGACCTCCCAGCTGCTCCGCCATCCCGATTCCGCCGTTTCCAAGAGGGCGGAGGCCGTGCTGGCAAAGCTCAACGCAGGCAGCAGCCCGGCGAAGGACGACCTCGTCTCGCGCCTCCGTCCCGAAGTTGAGAAGCCGGGCGACGTCGCCAGGGGCAAGGAGGTCTTCCTGGCCGCCTGCGCCGTCTGCCACAAGGTCGGCGACCAGGGCAATGAATTCGGACCCAACCTGCAGGGCATCGGTTCGCATCCGCCCGCCGAGATGCTCGTGCACATCGTCGACCCCAACCGGATGGTGGACGACGAGCACCGCACCTGGAACCTGCGCATGAAGGACGGCACGCAGTATTCGGCCCTCATCGCCAGCGAAAATCCGACCTTCGTGAAGCTCAAGCTGCCCGGCGGCCAGTCCGCCGAGCTCAAGGTCGCCGACGTCGCCGAGCGCGCCAAGTCGCCCAACTCGCTGATGCCCGAGGGATTCGAGTCGCTCGGTGCCGAGGGCCTGCGCAACCTGAGCGCCTACCTGCGCAGCGTAGCCGTGCGGACCGAGGGCGTGACCGTCGGACGTTTCCGCCTGCTCGAACTCGGATCGGCCTTCACGGCCTCGACCACGACGGGCCTGTACGCCAGCAAGGAGGCCAAGCGTGACACGCTGCCCTTCGCGCAGTTCGGCCAGGTGCAGTCCAACGGCGTGCCCTACAAGGTGGTCGACCCCAAGGACTCGAAGGACGGACTGAACGTCATCGTGCTCAAGGGCGGCGCCTTCAAGGGCGCCTACTCCAAGTCCTTCCCCCAGAAGGTGGAGATTCCCGTCGGCTCGGTCGCCAACCGGATCCACTTCCTCGGCGCCGTCGGCGGCTGGGGCGCCCATGGCGACGCCATCGCCATGATCGTCGAGGTGCACTTCCTCAGCGGCAAGGTGCAGAAGAAGACCTTCTACGGCGGCCGTGAGTTCGCCGACTACAACGGTACGGGCGACGTGCCCGGCTCGAAGTCCGCACGCCAGCTGCTTTCCGGGGACGGACGGCAGGTGCGCACGCTCTGGATGCCGGTCGAAGGCGATGAGGTCATCGACAAGCTGGTCCTGAGCTCCGCCGACACCGAGATTGCGCCGACCACCGTCGCGGTGACCATCGAGATCGGCGGGCCGCCCAACCCTCCGCCCGGCAAGAACGACGACGCCCCGAAGGGCAAGGGCAAGAAGGCCAAGGCCAAGGACGAGGGTCCGAGCGACCTCCTGCCCAAGGATCATCCCCGGACGACCCAGGCCTTCGGTCAGGCCTTCGGCCCTCGCAAGGCGGGCCAGCTCCGGGTGCTCGTCGCCGGTGCCGGAAGCTCGCATAACTTCCCGGCCTTCTTCCTCGGCACCGACGCCCTGACCGCCAAGGCCGCCGGCTACGACGTCGCCTCCACGCCCAACCTGAAGGAGACCCTCGCGCTGCTGCCGCAGGCCGACCTGCTGGTGTTTAGCGGCAACCACGCCCAGTTCGGAACCGCGGAGTTCCAGAAGGCCATCCGCGACTTCGCCGCGGCGGGGAAGGGCATCGTCCTCCTCCATGCGGCGACCTGGTACAACTGGCCCCTCGAGACCAAGTACAACGAACAGTTCGTTTGCGGCGGCGCCCGTGGCCATGGTCACAGCGACTTCACCTTCACGGTCACCAAGCCCGCGCACCCCGTGATGAAGGGCGTGCCCGCGACCTTCGTGATCAACGACGAGAGCTACAACGTCGAGCTGACCAGGCCTGAAGGCGCAGAAGTCCTCGGCACCATCCCGCGTCAGAATCCCAAGGATGGGCAGTCGAAGATCCTGCCCTCCGTCTGGACCGTCAGCTACCCCGGCACCAGGGTCGTCTGCATCGCCCTCGGACACGACGAGAAGTCTCACGACCACCAGGCCTACAAGCTGCTGCTGCTGAACTCCCTCACCTGGGTTTCGCAGAAGTAAGCGGCATGCAGAGCCCCCTTGTGAACTTGCCCACCTGTCACCTTGCCCCCTGATCCCATGGTCTACCACTACGGCACTTTCATCTTCAAGCCGGGCGTCACCCAGGCCCAGATCGACCGCTGCTTCGCCGAGATGCGCGGGATGGTGGGCAGGATACCGGGACTCCTGTCGATGAAGCACGGGCCCTACGAAAGCCCCGAAGGGCTCAACGACGGCTTCACCCATGGGTTCGTCATGACCTTCGACACGCAGAAGAGCCGCGACGAATACCTGCCCCATCCTGAGCACGAACGTGTGAAGGAGATCGTGGTTCCGAACCTGGCCCGGGTCATCGTCTTCGACTTCGAGGCCTGATCGGCTCGGTTGCCGCATCGACCCAGAATGGATCTGGCACCCCACGTTCTGGCCCTGCTGTTCGGAGCCGGCTTGTTCGGGGGGTTCATCGATTCCATCGCCGGCGGGGGCGGATTGATCACCGTGCCGACTCTGCTCTGGGCCGGCCTTCCTCCGCAGCTGGCCCTCGGCACCAACAAGGCGCAGAGTTCCTGCGGGACGACCTTGGCCGTCATCCGCTATGCCCGCGCCGGACTCGTCAGCTGGGGCGAAGTGCGTCTGGCCGTCGTCCTGTCATTTGTGGGGTCGGCCGTCGGCGCCTGGACGCTTACTCTGATCAGCAATGCAGTCCTGAGGGTCGTCATTCCTTGGATGCTGCTGGCCGTCGTCGTCTACGTGGCCCTCAGCCCCCGTCTCGGCCTGTCGGTCGCCAAGGCCCGGCTTGATGCCGTGGTCTTTTCCTGGGTCTTCGGCCTGAGCCTTGGCTTTTATGACGGCTTCTTCGGACCCGGCACCGGCGCCTTCTGGATTCTCGCGCTGGTGGCCCTGCTCGGGCAGGAGCTCACCCGGGCCAACGCTTACACCAAGGCCGTGAACCTTGCCAGCAACCTCGGTTCACTCGTCGTCTTCGCCTGCTTCGGTCAGGTGGCCGTGCTGCCTGCGGCCGTGATGGTCGCCGGTCAGATGATCGGCGTCCGACTCGGCACCGGACTCGTCCTCAAGCACGGCGCATCTTTCATCCGCAGCGTCTTCCTCGCCGTCGTCCTGGCCATCGTCATCAAGCTCCTCTGGCCGTCTTCATAGGGATCGGCCGATCGATTCATGTTCGATCGTAGAGCCCCTTCTGCTGCGTGAGCAGCGTGCTGATGATGCAGGCCACGCATGCCGGCAGGGCCATCAGGGGATGGAACAACTCGGCCGCCAGGACGATGCAGGTGAGGGGGACTTTGCCGGCCCCGGCGAACAGGGCCACCATGCCGATGGCTGCGCACTGCGCGACGGGCAGGCCGATCCAGGCCCCGAGCGCGCTGCCGAGTGCCGCGCCGGCCGCGAGCAAGGGGGTGACCTCTCCGCCGCGGAAACCGAAGAGGACGCAGGCTGCCGTGATCACAATCTTAAGCAGGAAGACCGGGCCAGGCAGGGTGGTCAGGAATGACGCATCGATTAACTGCAGGCCGAGGCCGGAGAAGTTCCGTCCACCTTCGGGGAAGAGAAGTACGGCGACAAAGATGCCTCCGACGGCCACACGCACGTAAGGCGACGGAAAGGCGGACTCGATGCGCCCGCGCAGCCGCAGGGTCGCAAGATAAAGACCGGCACCCATGGCGGCAGCCACGCCGATGGCGGCCGCCCATAGGAATGTTTCCGAACCGAGATCGGGGCCGAAGGGCAGACGGTAGTCGGCGTGCGGGGCGCGGAAGACATGCCGGGCAAGCCAGTCGGCGCCCCAGGCCGAAGCCAGGCAGGGGATGAAGGCCCAGCTGGCCTTCCGCATGAACTCGAGGGCGAAGACGGCCCCGGCCAGCGGGGTTCCGAATACGGCGGCGAAACCCGCGGCGATGCCGCAGAGCAGAAGGGTGCGCCGAGATCCGGCGTCCGTCTTGCAACGGGTTGCGACGGCATCGGCGATGCCTGCGCCCATCTGGACCGCGGTGCCTTCGCGACCCACCGAAGCGCCACCCAGATGGGAGAGCAGGGTGGTGACGATGATCGAGGGGGCGGTAGAGTCCGCCAGGCGTCCGCCTCCGTCCACGGCCTCCTGAACGCGTCGCATGCCGCCGTCGGCCTGGATCGACCAATTTCGATACAGCCATACCGACGCCAGGCCCAGCAGCGGGAGCGTGTACAGCAGCCAGCCATGGTTGTTGAAGGACTGCCCTGCGGCCTCAAGGCCGTGAAGGAAGACGGCACCGCACCCGGCGCTAAGGACGACGGTTCCGAGCCATGCAGCCGTGAGCCGCAGGGGTGAGGGGGGCGAATGG
>JBJTIX010000331.1:0-3241 GCA_046095205.1 Opitutia bacterium | reverse complement strand
GTGTTGCCAACTCAAGCATCGGTGGAACCGGTGGTTCGTCGAATTTCGGAAGCGTGACGACCTTGGGCGGTGGCGGCGGGGGTAATTACTCCGGTGGGGCTCCGACTTCTGGTGCTTCCGGTGGCGGCGGAGCCGTCAGCGGAACGCCCGCCCGGCGGATCGGGGCCGCGGGTACGGCGGGACAAGGTTTCGCCGGCGGTAACGCCAGCGCCGGCATCTTCGATGCGCCGGCGGGCGGCGGCGGCGGCGCCGGCGGCGTCGGCGGAAATTTCTCAGGTACGACCGGCGGCGTCGGCGGTCTCGGTCTGGCGAGCTCCCTTTCTGGCATCCAGAGCTTCTATGGCGCGGGCGGGGGTGCCGGCGGTACCGTCGGAGGTACCGGCGGCTCTGGCATCGGCGGCGCGGGCGGTTCGACCGGCACGGCCGGTGTCGCCGGTGTCGTCAATTCGGGATCCGGCGGTGGCGGCGGTATGGGCGCCGGTGGTAGCAGCGCCACCAACGGCGGTGCCGGCGGATCAGGCATGGTGACGGTGCGATACCTCGGCGCCGCGGCCGGTACGGCCGGCGGCACGGTCGCCACGGGGCTGGCCGCGGCTGGTACGGGAACGGCCGTCGGTTACACCCTCCATAGTTTCACGACGACCGGAGCCGCCAACCTCACGCTCTCCGGCCTCAGCACCACGCTCAGCGGCGCGATCACCGGAACGGGTGCGGTCACGGCCGACGCCACCGGCGGCACGCTCCTCCTCTCCGGGGCGAACACCTATACCGGGGCCACGACCATCCCCGGCGGCACGGTGCGCGTGGGCGCGGGCGGCGCCACCGGCGCGCTCGGCGCCGGGGCGATCACCAACAACGGCGCGCTGGTCTTCAATCGCACTGGTACGCTGACGGTGTCGGGCGTGATTTCCGGCACCGGTACGCTCGAGCAGGCCGGCACGGGCACGACCGTCCTTGAAGGCGCCAACACCTACTCCGGCGCGACCACGCTCTCCGCCGGTACGCTGGCCATCACCGACGCAGCCGGCCTTGGCACGACCGCGGCCGGCACGACCGTGGCGAGCGCCGGCACCCTCGACCTGCGCGGCGCGCTGGTCGGCGCGGAGACGCTGGCGCTCAACGGCGGCACGCTGATGACGTCGACCGGCACGAGCAGCCTGGGCGGCGCGGTCACGCTGGGCGCCTCGAGCACCCTGAGCGTCGGCGGCACCCAGCTCACGCTCGGTGGCGTCGTCAGCGGCAGTGGGTTCGGCCTGACCAAGTCCGGCGCCGGCCTGGCGATCCTGACCGGCGCGAACACCAGCAGCGGCAACCTAGCGGTCGACGGCGGCACCCTGCGAATCGGTGGCGCGGGCAATCTCACCGCCGGGACTTATGTCGGCGCCAGCACCGGCGCCTCGGGCGCGACCTTCGACTTCGCCAGCTCCGCTAACCAGACCTTCGGTACTTCGGTCTCCAGCGGCAACGTCACCAACGCGTCGACCAACACCCTCCGCGGCGCCGGCGCCTTCGCCTTCGGTGGCACGGGCACGGTCACGCTGCGCGGCGATTTCTCGGCTACCGGTTCCGTCGCGGTCTCGCAGGCGCTCACGATGACGGGTGGCACGAACAACACCAGTGCCGGCCTGGGGCTGACTTCGGGCATCGACATCAAGTCCGGCGGCACGATCACCCTTGCAGGTGGGCCGAATTCCTTCATCGGCTTCGGAGCGACGACTCCGTTGACCCTCCGCGCCGGCGGCAAGCTGACCACCGACGGCACGTCTGGCCAGACCTTCCACCTCGGCAACATCACGATGGCCGGCGGCGAACTCGCCACCGGCGCGGGCGCCACCACTACCATCTGGGGCATCTATAACTTAGACCAGACCATCACCGTCACCGAGGATTCGACGCTCAGCGCCCAGTTCAGCGCGATGTATCAGAGCGGCGGCACGGTGTTCAACGTCGCCGCCGGCAAGACGCTCACCGTGTCCGGCACCCTCAACCAGCCCTCGAACGGCGGTGAGACCGGGCTGGTCCTCAACGCCGCCGCCGGCAGCACGGGCACGCTGGTGTTGACCGGCACCAACACCTACGCCGCGGCCACGACGATCACCCGCGGCACCCTGCGGATCGGCGGCGGGGGTTCGCTCGGCGGCGGCGCCTACGCGAACACCGTCACGAACAATGGCGCGCTGGAGATCGCCACCTCGGCCAACCAGACCTTCTCGGGAATCATCAGCGGCACGGGCACCGTCACCAAGTCGGGTGCGGGCGCCGCGACCCTGACCGCGACCAACACCTACACGGGCGCGACCACCGTCTCCGCCGGCGTCCTCCAGGTCGGCAACGGCGGCACGACCGGCGCGCTCTCCGCCTCGACCGCGGTCGACATCGCCTCGGGCGCGACCCTGCGCTACTTCCGGACCGACGCTTCGGTCAACGGCACGGTCAGCATCGCCGTCGCGCAGGCGGTCTCCGGCGCCGGCATCCTCGAGTTCAAGGGCAGCGGCGCGAACGGCGTCTCGCAGTATTCCTACTCCGGCGCGAACACGATGACCTCCGCCGGCGTCATCCGGCTCGACCAGGCCCGCCTGATCGTCGAGACGCAGGCCAACCTCAGCGCGAGCCTGCCCCTGATCCGGGTGCTTTCCGGCGGTCAGCTCTACATCAACCGTACTGGCACGATCGCCAATCCCTTGGAGCTGGGGGCCGGACTGGGCTGGAAAGAGACCGACGGTTCGCAGCTCGGCGTGCTTCATGTTCCGACCTGGGTCACCCCCGGACCGGTGACCTTCAGCGGCGACGTCACCCTGGCCGGCAACAGCAGTATCGCGGCGTGGCTTAACTCGGCCAACACCACGATCTCCGGCGTCATCTCCGACGGCGGCAACGGCTTCGGCTTCACCAAGCTCGGCACGCTCAAGCTCACCCTGACCGGCGCGAACACCTTCACCGGCACCACGACCGTCAGCGCCGGCATCCTGCAGGTCGGCGCGGGCGGCACGGCCGGCGTCATCGGCGGGCCGATCGTCAACAACGCCGCGGTCATCTTCGACCGTTCCGACTCCCTCACGTTCGCCCACGCTATCAGCGGGACGGGCACGCTGACCAAGGAGGGCACGAACGTCCTCACGCTGACCGGCGCCAGCACCTACGGGGGCTCCACCGCCGTCACGGGCGGCGGCGTCGTCTTCCGCCGCGATACTGCTGTTGCCGGCCAGGGTGACGTCGCCGCTGAAGGTCACCGGTCCGGGGG
>JBJTIX010000330.1:0-1345 GCA_046095205.1 Opitutia bacterium | reverse complement strand
ACCCCTACGCCAAGGGCTGGTATCTCCGCACGGGGCGCTGAGTCCGCGCAGCCGATCGTTCCTAAGGGTCCTCCCCCTTACTTCAGCAGCTCCCTGACCTTGGGCTCCAGGGCGGAGGCCCAGACTACCATCCAATCCACTCCGCCCATTCACCGGGCTCGATTGTGGATCTTGGACTCTTCATGTGTGTGTTGGGGAAATTTGTAGCCCGTACATCGGGATCACCCGGATTAAGCGACAGCGTTGTCCTCGCTTGGTGCGCTTTGGGCGCCCCTCCGTGGTTGACGTGGTCCAGTTTCTCTCGCCTTTCCACCTTGTTACAACGAACTACCCTACTGCGACGTTTGGGTATGAGCCGTTGTGTCCAACCCTTTGACCGGTGCAAGCAGTTTGTTGTAACCATTTAAACCAATAAAAAGCCCATTTTTTTGGCTCTCCGTGCCTGACTGGCCGCCCTTACTTCAGCAGCTCCCTGACCTTGGGCTCCAGGGCGGAGGCCCAGATCTCGTAGCCCTTCTCGTTCGGGTGGAGCAGGTCGGGCATGATGGACTTCGAGAGCGTGCCGTCCGGCTCGAGGAACTTGTCGCCGATGTCGAGGAAGTGCACGCGCTTGCCGTCGGCGAAGGTGCGCATGATGGCGTTGGCCTCCTCGTTCTGGCGGCGGAAGGCGTCGTTGCGGTCGGGCCCGCGGGGGAAGATCGCGAGGACCAGCACCTTGGCGTCGGGGCACTTCTGCTCGAGGCGGCCGAGGATGGCCTTCACGCCCTCGGCGGTCTGCTGCGGGGTGCACTGGTAGACGGCGCCGTCGAGCTCCTTCTGGGGCCGGCCCTGATGGCCGGTGTTGTTGGTGCCGATCATGAGCACGACCAGCTTGGGCTTCAGCCCGTCGAAGTTGCCGTTGTCGAGGCGCCAGAGCACGTGCTCCGTACGGTCGCCGCCGATGCCGAAGTTCGCGGCGCCGAGCGGAGCCCAGGTCTTGGCCCACACCGCCTTGCCCCTGCTTTCCCATGCGTGCGTGATGGAGTCGCCGAGGAAGACCAGCTTGGCCTCGCCCTTCTTCGAGATCTCGTTGAAGGACTCATGGCGCTTCTCCGTGCCGGGGTGCAGCACGGGCTGGACGGCGTAGTTGACGCAGCCGGTGAGGCCGGCGGCGAGGGCGAGCAGGACGACGATGCGGGGGTTCATGGGGGTCGGGCAGTCTGTCCCGCGACGGCGCGGCGTGGCAAGCACGGGCGGGCAGTTTAGGTTCGCCCGGACGGGGCCCGCGGGAGATACACGGGGCATGACCCCGCTCCGCCTGCTCGCCCTCGGCGCCGGCCTCACCGGCTGCGTCAACTACGCCGTC
>JBJTIX010000329.1:0-1643 GCA_046095205.1 Opitutia bacterium | reverse complement strand
AGCACAACGACGCCCAGAAGGCCGTGAACTACGGCGCGGCGCACGGAGCCCTCGCGTCCACCACCCCCGGCGACACCTCGATGGTGACGCGCAAGGAGGTCGAGAAGCAGATCTCCGGCGGCGGCGCCCGCGTCGTCCGGTAATCCCCCTAGCCCTAGCCCTGCCCCTATCCCTATTCTCATGTCCTCCCTCGACCTCTTCTCCCTCAAGGGCCGCACGGCCGTCGTCATCGGCGGAACGGGCGAACTCTGCGGCGCCATGGCCGAAGGCTTCGCCTCGGCCGGAGCGCACGTCATCCTCGTCGGACGCGACCCCGCCAAGGCCGACGCCCGCCTCGCGAAGATCAAGGCCGCCGGCGGCTCGGGCGAGTTCATGTCCTGCGAGGCCACCAACAAGGCCGACCTGACCAAGCTGCGCGACGCCGTGCTGGCCAAGCACGGCAAGGTCGACGTCCTCGTCAACGGCGCGGGCGTCAACTCCCCCACGCCCTTCTTCGAGATCGACGAGGCCCAGCTGGACAAGATCCTGACCGTGAACGTCAAGGGCGTGGTGTTCGGCTGCCAGGTCTTCGGCGAGGCGATGGTCAAGGCCGGCAAGGGCTCGATCATCAACCTAGGCTCGGAATCCGGCATCCTGCCGCTCTCGCGGGTCTTCACCTACTCGGCCTCCAAGGCCGCGGTGCACAACCTCTCCAAGAACCTCGCCCGCGAATGGGCCGCCAAGGGCGTCCGCGTCAACACGCTGGTGCCCGGCTTCTTCCCGGCCGAGCAGAACCGCAAGGTGCTGACGCCCGAGCGCGTGGCCACGATCCTCGGCAAGACGCCGATGAACCGGTTCGGCGAAGCGAAGGAGCTCATCGGCGCCTCGCTGCTGCTCGCCTCGGACGCCGGCAGCTTCGTCACCGGAGCGGAGATCGTCGTCGACGGCGGCTTCGCCGCGATGTCCATCTGAGGATCGCGCCATGGCCTTCATGGACGACCACTTCATCCTCTCGACCGGCACGGCCCAGAAGCTGTACCACGGCACGGCCAAGGACCAGCCGATCGTCGACTACCACTGCCACCTGAGCCCGAAGGACATCGCCGACGACCGCCGCTTCGAGGACCTGACCGCCATCTGGCTCGCCGGCGACCACTACAAGTGGCGCGCGATGCGGGCCAACGGCGTGCCGGAGGACATGATCACCGGCGCCAAGTCGACGTCCCGCGAGAAGTTCCAGGCCTGGGCCGAGACCGTCCCCTCCACCCTGCGCAACCCGCTCTTCCACTGGACGCACCTCGAGCTGCGCCGCCACTTCGGCATCCAGGACGTGCTGGAGGGCGCGACGGCCCAGAAGATCTGGGACGAGGCCAACCGCCAGCTGACGCACGGCGACCTCACGGCCCGCGGCATCCTGAAGATGATGAAGGTCCGCGTCGTCGGCACGACCGACGATCCGGCCGACCCGCTCGACCTTCACCACGCCATCGCCAAGTCGGGCTTCGCCACCAAGGTCGTCCCGACCTACCGCCCCGACGCCTGCCTCAAGGTCCGCCAGCCGGAGCGCGTGCAGGCCTGGGCCCGACGCCTCGCCGAAGACCTGGCAGCCGAACACCACGCCCTTGACGTTCACGGTCAGGATCTTGTCCAGCTGGGCCTCGTCG
>JBJTIX010000328.1:0-13231 GCA_046095205.1 Opitutia bacterium | reverse complement strand
CGGCAGCGAGGTGCGCCTGCTGTTCGAGGGCTGGCCGGCCCTCCAGTGCGTGGGCTGGCCGAGCGTGGCCGTCGGCACCTTCGGCGGCGAGGTGGTGTTCGTCGATCCGGCCGGAGACGACGCCGGACGCTTCCGCGTCGTGGTCGCGCCGCGGCCCGACGTGCGGGAGGTGGACGGCAGGCAGGTCGCCGAGGGCTGGCCGGGCAACCGCTGGCTGCGTCAGGGCGTGCGCGCCAAGGGCTGGGTGCTGCTCCAGCAGGTCCCCCTCTGGAAGGAGATCTGGCGGCAGGTGAACGGCTTCCCGCCGGTGGTGGCCGAGCGCGAGCCCGAGCCGGAGGCCGTCCGATGAGGTTCCTCGTCTTCCTTCTCGCCCCGCTCGCCTGCGCGGCCGCGCCGCTGCAGGTCGACGAGGTCGTCGCCTCCGTGGAGTCGAAGTATCCGCCCTACTTGATGGCGCTCATCGAACAGGACCTCGCCGCCGGCCGGCTCCGTCAGGCCACCGGCGCCTTCGACCTCGGGTTCGTCGCGCGCGGCGGCTTCAGCCCCGGCTCCTATTATGACGGCTCGTCCGGCGAGGTGCGGCTCGAGCAGGCGCTGCCCTTCTGGGGCGGCGACGTCTTTGCGGGCTACCGTGTCTCCAGCGGCCTTCTCGCCGACTACGACAAGGCGCGCACGCAGGAGGACGGCGAGGTGCGCGCAGGGCTCCGGTTCAGCCTCCTGCGCGACGGGCCCATCGACCGCCGCCGCGCCGACCTCTGGAAGGCCCGCCTCGACCGCGAGGCCGCCGACCCCTTCATCCCCCGCCAGCGCCTGGACGTCGTGCGGGCCGCGGCCCGCAGCTACTACCAGTGGGTCTCCGCCGGCCTCCGCCTCGGCGTCGCGGAGGAGCTCCACCGCGTCGCGCTTGAACGCGACTCCGGCCTGCGCAAGCAGGCGGACAAGGGGCTCATCGCCCCGGTGGTGCTGGTGGACAACGAGAGGCTGGTCGTCAGCCGGCAGCTCGGCGTGACCCAGGCCCGTCGCCGGTTCGAGGCCGCCGGTCTCGAACTCTCGCTGTTCCTCCGCGGCGCCGACGACGCCCCGGTCGTGCCCGCCCGCGACCGGCTGCCCGCCGCCTTCCCCGATCCTTCCCTGCTCCCGCCCGCCGAGGAGAAGGGCATGGCCGACGCCGCCACGTCCCGTCGTCCCGAGCTCGCGCGCATCGCGCTCGTGCAGGAACGTCTCGGCATCGACCGCCGCCTCGCCGAGAACGCCACGCTGCCCACCCTCGACGTCGGCGTGGGCGTCTCCCGCAGCCTGGGCACGGGTCCCTACGCCGACCGCGCGCGCGAGGAGGCCGAGGTCGGAGTGGAGCTTCGCGTCCCGCTGCAGCGGAACGAGGCGCGCGGCCGCCTCCAGGCGGTTGAGGCCGAGCTGCGGCGTCTCGAGAAGGACGCCGCCTTCACGCGCGACCGCATCGTCAACGAGGTCAGGGACGGCCTGTCCGCCCTCCGCGCCGCGCTCGAGCAGATCGAGCAGACCTCCCGCAACGTCCGTCTGGCCGACCAGCTGGTCGAGGCCGAGCGGCGCCGGTTCGAGCAAGGCGCGACCGACCTCCTCGCCCTGCAGATACGCGAGCAGGCCGCCTTCGACGCCCGTCAGTCCGACGTCGAGGCCCGGGCCGACTATTTCCGCGCCCGGGCCGATTTCCGGGCCGCGCTCGGCGAGACCGCGGGCTACTGAACTGCCACGCAATCACGGCTTGCCCCGCCGTTCGCATGGGTAATCTGACCTCCATGTCCAAGCCCCTCGTGCTCATCCTCTGCACCGGCAACTCCTGCCGAAGCCATCTCGCGGAGGCCATCCTGCGCAAGGCCGCCGGCGACATCGTGGAGGTCGCCAGCGCCGGCTCGAAGCCCGCGGGCTACGTGCATCCGGAATCGATCGCCGTGCTCAAGGAGATCGGGCTCGACGCCTCCGGACACCGCTCCAAGCACCTCTCGGAGTTCCTTGAGCGCCAGGTCCACACCGTGATCACCGTCTGCGGCAACGCCGACCAGGCCTGCCCCATGTTCCCCGGCCAGGCCGTCCGCCACCACTGGGGCTTCAGCGACCCCGCGCACGCGACCGGCACGCCCGAGGAGGTGCGCGCCGAGTTCCGCCGCGTGCGGGACCAGATCAGGCTGGTCTTCGAGGCCTACGCCGCGGGCCTGCGCCACCGCGCCTGAGCCGTTGCCGTTTGCCACGGGCTGACCGCGGGCCATAGTCGCCGACCATGGACATCCCCGGCTTCTGGACCGCCCTCGGGCTGACGCTCCTCGCCGGACTCTCCACCGGCATCGGCAGCGTGCTGGCCTTCGGGGCGCGTCGCGACAGCTACCGCTTCCTTTCGGTGTCCACGGGCTTCTCCGCGGGCGTGATGCTCTACGTCTCCTTCGTGGAGATCCTGCCCAAGGGCGGCAAGGCCCTCGCCGCCTCCATCGGCGCCGCGGGCGCGTGGCACCAGGCCGGATGGTTCTTCGCCGGAATCCTGTTCATCGGCCTGATCGACTTCCTGCTGCCGCACGGCGACGACCCCCACGAGCAGCACGCCGCGGCCGAGACGGCCCCCCTGCGGAAGGAGTCCGGTCCGCACGCCCCGCACCCCTTCCGCCTGCACCGCATGGCGCTCTTCACCGCGCTGGCGATAGCGCTGCACAATTTCCCGGAGGGGCTCGCCACCTTCCTCGCCGCGCTCGAGGATCCGCACGTCGGCGTCGCCATCGCCGTGGCGATCGCCCTGCACAACATCCCCGAGGGCATGAGCATCTCCGTGCCCCTTTATTACGCCACCGGCAGCCGCACGACCGCCTTCGTCTGGTCCTTCCTCAGCGGCCTGGCCGAGCCCGTCGGCGCCCTGGTGGGCTTCTTCGGTCTCCGCGCCCTGCTCGGGTCGGACGACGCGGCCCTGCCGCCCGCGGTCATGGGGGCCTCCTTCGCGGCGGTGGCCGGCATCATGGTCTTCATCAGCATCGACCAGCTGCTTCCGACCAGCCGCGCCTACGGCAAGGGGCACGACAGCATCCTCGGGCTGCTGGGCGGGATGGTCGTGATGGCCCTCAGTCTGCTGCTGTTCAAGGTCGCCTGACCCGCCAAACAAGAAGGCCCGGCGGATGCCGGGCCTTCGCGGTCTCGATGACCGGGGGGATTAGCCCTTGGAGATCGAGGAGGCCTTGCCGTGCTCGGACTCGACCTTGACGGCCTTGCCGACGAGGTCCTTCACGCCGTCAGCGCCCTTGGTCTTGGCGGTGAGGGTGATCTTGGTTTCCTTGCCGCCCTTGTCGGCGACGACGACGACCTTCTTTTCGGCGTCGAAGGACTTGAGGGTGCCTTCGTTGGTCACGGTCTTTCCGCAGCCAGCCTGAGCGGCGGCAGCGAGGGCGAGGACGGAGAGGATGGAGAGGATGTTCTTCATTGGGGTTTGGGTAGGGGTTCATTACTGAGCCCGACCGACCGGGTTTGCAAATCACAATCTGGATTGAAGGCGGGGGAGGGGGCTTCATCTTCCGGCCATGCCCCGGCCCCATAAAGCCCTCCAAGCCCTGTTTTTGACGGTTTTGGCTGCTTTTTCCATCCCGCTCGGGGCCCATCCCATCCCCGACGTGCCGGTGAGGGGAAGTTTCATATCAGGGGGCGACGCCGAGATCACGGTGGAGGTCGACCCCCGTTGCTTCGAGGCCGACCCCGAAAAGGCGCCCTACTTCACCCCCCGTGAGCTGGCACTGGCCCCGACCGCCCGGCGCGAGGAGATGAAGCGCCTGGCCGCCGAGTTCGCGGCCCGCAACATCGAGTACCGCCTCGAGCCCGTCGGTCGCGTCAGCCCCGAGTTCAAGTTCGAGTTCACCGCACCCGACGGTAAGGCCGTCCGTCCCAACGACGAGTCCGTCGTGCTGACCGGCACCTGGCGCACCCGCGTGACCGCCGGGATCTCCGGGTGGCAGGTGCGCTCGCGCGCGGAGAAGGGCCTCTCGGTGGTCGTCTCCAACTCCCTGGACTTCGTGCCGCATGCCCGCGTGGCGGTGCTTTTCCCCGGCGAGGACGGCTTCGTGCTGGACCTGGCCGGCGTCGCGTCGCGCGAACCCGCCCGGCCCCGTGAGGCCGCCGGAGCGGCCGTCGACGCCGCCGCCACCTTCGCCGACTTCTTCCGCCAGGGCTTCGTGCATGTCGTCCCCAAGGGCCTCGACCACATCCTGTTCGTCCTCGGCATCTTCCTGCTCAGCGCCGCCTGGCGTCCGCTCATCCTGCAGGTGACCGCCTTCACCCTGGCCCATTCCCTCACCATGGCGCTGGCGACCTTCGGCCTGGTCGCCGTGCCGCCCTCCGTCGTCGAGCCCATCGTCGCGGGCAGCATCGTCTTCGTCGCCGTCGAGAACATACTGCGGCCCGTCTATTCACCACGACGGCTGGCCGTCATCCTCGCCTTCGGCCTGGTCCATGGGCTGGCCTTCGCCGGCGCGCTCGGCGACATCGCCTCGGCGACGGGTTCGCTCGGCGTGGCCCTGGTCGGCTTCAACTTCGGCGTCGAGGCCGGGCAGCTGGCCGTCATCGCCGTCGCCTGGATCCTCACCTTCCGCATCACCGACGAGACGGTGAGGCGCAGGTTCGTCGTCGTCCCGGCCTCCGCCCTCATCGCCCTGGCGGGCCTCTGGTGGGCCTACGAGCGGATCTTCGGCTGAGGGAAGGGGATTGTGCCCCGGGCCGGTCGGCCGCAGTCTGCCCGCGCCCCATGCGATTCCTCGCCCTCCTGATGCTGGCCTTCGCCGCGGCCCTGCCCGCGGCCCTGCCCGCGGCCCGCCGTCCCAACATCATCGTCATCCTCACCGATGACATGGGCTACTCCGACCTCGGATGCTACGGCGGCGAGATCGCCACGCCCAACCTCGACGCCCTCGCCGCGGGCGGCCTCCGCTTCACGCAGTTCTACAACACCGCGCGCTGCTGCCCGACCCGGGCGGCCTTGCTGACGGGCCTCTACTCCCACCAGGCCGGCATCGGGCACATGGTCGACGACTGGAGCGTGAAGGTCGGCGAGGCCTACGCCGGCGACCTCAGCCGCAAGGCCGTCACCATCGCCGAGGTGCTCCGCGCCGGCGGCTACTCGACCTACATGGCGGGCAAGTGGCACGTGGCCCGCAAGGCCAAGGCCGAGACCGAGGCCGACAAGGCCAACTGGCCCCTCGCCCGCGGCTTCGACCGCTTCTACGGCACCATCCACGGCGCCGGCAGCTTCTACGACCCCAACACGCTCGTGCGCGACCGCGCCTACGTCTCGCCGTACGCCGACCCCGAATACCGTCCGAAGGAATATTATTACACCGACGCCCTGAGCGACCACGCCGTGCGCTTCGTGACCGAGCACCGCGAGACGAAATCCGACCGCCCGTTCTTCCTCTACCTCGCCTACACCGCGGCCCACTGGCCCCTCCACGCGAGGGAGGCCGACATCGCCAAGTACCGCGGACGTTACGACGCGGGCTACGAGGCCGTGAGCGCCGCCCGCCTGGAGAAGATGGGGCGCCTCGGCCTCCTCGACCCCCGCTGGAAGCCCGCGCCGCTCCGCGACGCGTGGGCCGGGGTGTCCGACAAGGCCTGGGAGGCCCGCTGCATGGAGGTCTACGCCGCGATGGTGGACTCGATGGACCAGGGGGTCGGACGCCTCGTCGGCGCGCTCAAGGCCAACGGCCAGTTCGACGACACCCTCATCCTCTACATGCAGGACAACGGCGGCTGCGCGGAGACGATGGGCCGCAACGGCGCCTTCAGGCCACGGGCCGACAAGCCCCCGCTGCCTCCGCTGGACGCCGGCTACCTGCAGCCCGACATGATCCCGAAGCAGACCCGCGACGGCTTCCCCGTGCGGCAGGGCGCGGGCGTCATGCCGGGCCCCGCCGACACCTACGTCGGCTACGGCCGCGGCTGGGCCGGCGTCAGCAACACGCCCTTCCGCGAATACAAGCACTGGTCGCACGAGGGCGGCATCAGCACGCCGCTCATCGCCCACTGGCCCGCCGGTATCGGCCAGGGCGTGAAGGGCGGGCTGGACTACCATCCGGCCCACCTCGTCGACGTCATGGCCACCTGCGTGGAGCTCTCCGGCGCGACCTACCCCGCGGAGTTCGCCGGCGAGAAGATCCGCCCCCTCGAGGGCGTCTCGCTCATGCCCGTGCTCGCCGGCCGCATCCTCGACCGGCCCGCGCCGCTCTTCTGGGAGCACGAGGGCAACCGCGCCGTGCGCGACGGCGACTGGAAGCTCGTGTCCAAGCATCCCGGCGGCTGGGAGCTTTACGACATCAAGGCCGACCGCACCGAGTCCAAGGACCTCGCCGCCGCCGAGCCCGCGCGCGTGCAGGCCATGGCCGCGCAGTGGGACGCCTGGGCCGCGCGCGCCGGCGTCCGCCCCTGGCCCCTCGCGGAGCCCAAGGCGAAGGCGAAGAACGCCAAGAAGAAGTGACCCCGCTCAGGCGACGTCCAGCCCGCGCATGGTGCTGGAGGTCGTCGCGAAGCGCTTCTCCTGCAGCCCGAGGCGGTGCAGCGCGCTCAGGTAGAGGTTCGGCAGCGGGTAGTTGTTCTTCTGGTCGAAGGCGAGGTGACGTCCGTGGCGGAAGCCGCCGCCGGCGAAGAGCACCGGCATGTTCAGGTTGTTGTGGCTCGAGGCGTTGCCGAGGTTGGAGGTCATCACCGTCATCGTCTCCCTGAGCAGACCGGAGTCGCGCAGCTTGCGGACGAATCCGCCCCAGGCCTTGATCTGGCCGGCCTCGACGATGCCGAGCTGGCGGAGCTTCTCCTCGTCGAGCCCGTGGTGGCTGAGGTCGTGGTAGCTGGAGGAGACGCCCTCGATGCCGTTGACCGCGTTGCCCGTGATGTGGAGCGTGACGAAGCGGGTGGAGTCCGTGACCAGCGCCATGTGGACCAGGTCGAGGAAGATCCCGTTGACCGCCACCTCGTTGTTGCGGGGGATCTGCACCGGCGCCCGGAGGTCGACCTTGGGCTTCGGGCGCGTGTGCCACGCCTCGTTGGCGGCCAGGCGCTGCTCGAGGTCGCGCACGCTCGTGAACCAGTTGTCGAGACGGTCGCGGTCCTCCGCGCTCACGTCGCGCCGGAGGCGCGAGGCCTCGCCGGCGACGACGTCCATCACGCTGCGTCCGCGGCGGATCAGCTCCGCCTGGCGGCGGCGTTCGCCCGGGGTGTCGTCGACGAAGAGCCGGGTGAACAGGCGCATGGCGCTGTGCTCGGCCGGGATCATGGCGCCGTTCTCGGGGTAGGAGGGGCTGGTCGAGCGAGATGGTGTTGCGCGAGGTCGTGCCGCGGGAGTTCGGGCACGCGGAGAAGATGCTGCCTTCGGCGGAGTGGCCGCCCGTGACGCCCGGATGCGAGGTGCCCGAGATGACGCTGAATTCGTCGCGGATGTCCTGGATGCCGCGGAGGTAGGGGGAGGGGACGTAGTCCGTGCCCTGGCCTTGGGGCACGAGGTAGGGGCTGTGGAGTCCGAGCGAGAGGGACACGCCGACGAAGCGCTTGGCGAACGGCGAGGGCTTCTCCGCCGCGAAGGCGGGCGTCATCGCGTCCAGCACGGGCAGCGCGAGCGAGACCCCGGCCGCGCGGAGCAGGGCCCGGCGGTCCAGGCGCATGCCGGTGGTGATGGTGACGTTCTTCATGGCGCTCACTTGCTGAGGAAAACAGGACTGGTCAGGGAAGCCAGCAGGATTGAGCGCATGCCGTGGGACTCTCCGGCCGTCCGGGCGGGGATGGCGTCCAGGGCCGGCTGGTCCGAGAGGCGCGGCACGGCGCCGGTGGCGTAGGTGAGGAACTGCCCCGCGAAGCCCCGGGCCAGGGCGTCCCGGCGGGCGAGCTGGAGCGCCTTCCATTCCTGCAGGCCGGCGAAGGCCCTGCCTTCGGGCGTCACGCCGGAGGGGTCGAGCTTGACGCCTTTGCCCATGCCGTAGCGCGAGCGGGCGACGCCCACGGGGTCGAGCCGCTCCAGCGCGAAGCCCGGCATGTCGATCCTGCGGGGGCAGGACATGCAGGCCTCCGAGCTGCGGTGCTTCTCGAGCCGGTCGCGGATGGAGGTGGCGCCGCGGATGTCGGGCTCGCCGCTCGCCGGCACGTTGGGCGGGGGCGGCGGGATGTGCACGCCCAGCAGGCGCTCGTTGACGAACACGCCGCGGATCACGGGCGAGGTCGAGGTGCCGTCCGCGGTCACCTTCAGCACCGCGCCGAGCCCGATGACGCCGCCGCGCTCCGTCCGCACCTCCTTCGGCAGCGCGACCTTCTGCAGGCCGCCGCCGGGCGCGACGGCGGCGTCGACCCCGTAGTGGCGGGCCAGACGGCCGTTCAGGAAGGCGAAGTCCGAGTCGAGCAGGTGCGTGACGGAGAGGTCGGCGCGCAGGGCCTCGCGGACGTACGCGCGGGCCTCCTGCAGCATGGATTCCTGGACGACGGGGTCGAAGGACGGGAACTGCCGCGGGTCCGGGGTGGTGAAGTCGATCTGCGAGAGCTTGAGCCACTGGTCCGTGAAGCTGCGGATGACACGTTCGGACCGCCGGTCGGCGAGCAGGCGCAGCGCCTGACGGCGCAGCTCCGCGTGGTCGCGCAGGGTGCCGGCCGCGGCCGCCCGCAGGAGCTCCTCGTCCGGGCCGCTGAGCCAGAGCGCGAAGCTGAGGCGGGAGGCGACGGCGTGATCGTCGAGCGGGCCGGGCCGTTCGACGAAGGTGAGGAAGCGCGGCGAGCAGAGGATCGCGTGGAGGGCGCTCTGCAGGGCGGCCTCGGCGGGGTCGCCCGCCTTGACCGACTTCAGGGCGAGGTCGACGTAGGGCGCGGCCTCCTCCCGGGTCACGGGGCGGCGGAAGGCGCGACGGGCGAAGTCGGCGATGACGTCGGGCAGCGTGCCGGCGGGATCCTTGCGGAGCTGCTCGACCGTGCGGCCGGCGAAGAGCCGTCGGGCCACCTCGGCCGCGTCGGCGTAGGGGTGGAACTTCTCGATGACCATCCCGCGGTGCGCGATGCCCGAGTAGCCGTCGCGCTCGAGGTCGCGCCCGACGTAGGACACGCTTCCGCCCGTGTCCCCCGGCGGCGGACGGCGGACGGTGAAGTCATTCGGCCTCAGCTCGAGGCGGTGCCCGCGCTGGATCCAGCCTTCGAAGACCATGTCGCGCGGCTTGGCCGTGGCCTCGACGAGGCCCATCATGTAGAGGATCGGCGCGTTGGACTCGCAGTGTCCCGAGCGCAGCGTGCCCCAGACCGACCCGTTCTTGCCGGGGTTGATCGCATGCACGTCCCGGAGCGTCACGCGGTACCAGCCCTCCTCCGGCATGACCGTGGCGTGCATGCGCCCGTAGAACTGCAGGGCCATGTTCCAGCTGATGCTCAGGTCGTCCTTCTTCTGGTGCTCCGGCGCGCGGTTGTTGCCGCGGCCGTTGTGGTCCAGGTCGTCCGGCACCAGCCGGCGCACGAAGGGCCGGTCGCCGCCGAGCGCGCGGCGGAAGGCCTCGTCGAGCGCGAGGTCGGCCACGTCGAGGTAGCGTCCGAGCTGGTGATGGGAGAGCTGCTGACCTTCGGCGACGGTCTGGAAGCCGCGCGTGGCGGGATCCTCCGGCAGGAACTCGTCCAGCGGGATGTCGATGCCGAGGAGGTCGTGGACGGCGTACTCGTATTCCGCCCGCGTCAGGCGGCGCACGTGCACGCGTCCGTTGCGGGCCACGTCCTCGCGGTCGGCGGCGAGGAGCGGCGCGTGCAGGTCGGCCACGAACTTAGCGGCGTCGGCCGCGGGCGGGCGGGGCTGTTTGGCCGGGGGCATCTCGCCGTCGCGCACGCGCTCGAGGACATGCAGCCACGTCGCGGCGGCGTTCCGGTCCGCGGGTTCGAACTTCAGCGCGGTGAGGTCGAGCCCGCCCTTCTTCACCTCGCCGTCGTGGCACTCCACGCAGTGCCTCTCCAGGAACGCGGCGGCGGCCGGGTTCGGGCCGGCCGGGGCGGCGGCGAGGGCCGAGGCGGCGAGCCGGAGGGAGGGGCGGAGCATCGTGGTCAGGGAAGGGGGAGGAAGGCCCCGGGTCAATGTCGCCCCGGGTTCATCCCTCTCTGTCACCGACCCCGGCGCGAAGGTTCCTTCCCGCGCGGGGTGCCGCGGCGGCAGGCGTCGCTGCAGAAGCGCACATCCTCCCAGCAGCGCGCCCATTTCTTCCGCCAGACGAAGGGCCGCCCGCAGGCCGGGCAGGTCTTGGAGGGGAGGTCGCGTTTCTTGACGCCGCGCATGGGTCCACGGAGCGGGACTCCGCGTTCCGCGCAAGCGTCAGCCCGTGATGACGGGTATCTTCAGGCTGGCCCCGCCCTTGAGCGCGGACTGGTGGGCGATCATGCCCGGCACCGTGAAGGCCAGGGCCGCCTCGAGGTCGACGAACGGCTTGCGGCCGCGCGCGACGGAGTCGACGAACTCGTGGGTGATGAAGGTGTGCGAGCCCTCGTGGCCGCTGTTGTGGCGCAGGGGTTCGGGCAGCAGGTCGGTCTTCCACCACTCGGGCTGCTCGTACTTCTCCAGCACCTGCGAGGCGCGCTCGAAGCCGCCGCTGTCCTTCTCGATCGAGGTCGTGCGCGAGTGCACGAGCACCGGGCCGCCGGCCCCGGTCGGGTCGCTGAAGTAGAAGCTCATCCGGTCCCCGAAGTAGCGGGCGCGTTCGCCGCCGCGCTGCGCGCCGCGCCACCAGATGGCCACCCGCATGCTGTTGCCGCGGTCGGTGCGGAAGAGCGCGGTCTCGTTCCAGAAGGGGTTGCCGTAGACGTTGTCCTTCACGATCGGGTGGTCGTCGCCCCAGCCGTGGCAGACGACCTCCGTGAGGCGTTCGCCGGTCACGCCCAGGAGGTGCGCCGTGCAGTGCGTGGGGTAGTGCATCGGCGGGAGGCCGTGCCGCCAGGTGCGCCGGCCGTTCTCGAAGTAGAGCGTCTCGAGCCCCGGGTGATGGTATTCCGACTCGACGTAGTAGAGCCGTCCGAAGCGCCCCTCCTGGTGGAACTTGCGGGCGGAGATGGTCGACTGCTGCCAGCAGCTGGTCTCGCCCATCATGTAGGTGAGCCCCGTGCGGCGTACGGCGGCGGCGAGTTCCTGGCACTCCTCGATCGTCATGGCCGCGGGCACGGCGCTGAGCACGTGCTTGCCCGCCGCGAGGCAGAGCAGGGCGTGGCGGCAGTGGTCCGGCGCGGGGGTGGCGAGGAAGACGGCCTCGACCCGGGGGTCCGTGAGCATCTCCTCGAGGGAGGGGTAGCCCTTCGTGCAGCGGTACGTACGCTGCAGCGCCGCGAGCCGCTCGGGCCTCAGCTCGGCCACGGCCTCGACGATGCAGTCCGGGTGCTCGTGGAACTGGAACGACAGTCCGAACCTGCCGCCGACGACGCCGACCCTCACCTTGCGGGGCACCGGGGTGGCGGGGCCGTCCGCGCCGCGGAGTCCGGGCGCGGCGGCGACGACGGGTGCTCCGCCGCGGAATCCGCGGCGCGAGAGGGAGGGGCCAGGGGTGCGGCTCATGCCGTCAGTTTCGTCAGGGGGGAGATGCTTTCCAGCCCGATATGCTGTCCGAATCCGCTCCACGGCCTTCGGCGGTGGACAGGGTTTGCCGGACGGCTATGACCACACCCATGCGACTCCGCCCCACGCCGCTCCTGCCCCTTCTGCTGTCCGCGCTGTCCTGCGCCCAGTCGCCGGCCCCCGCCGCGACCATCATCGAGGTGCGCACGATCACGCCCGGGGAGGAGCCTTATTCCGGCTGGCCCACCGTCGTCCGCCGGGCCAACGGCGAGCTCTGGTCGGTCTGGTCGGGCGGACGCGACGCGCACGTCTGCCCGATGGGGCAGGTGAGGGCGATGACCTCGAAGGACGACGGCGCCACGTGGTCCTACCCGCGCGTGCTGCTCGACACGGCCACCGACGACCGGGACTCCGGCGCGCTTGAGACCGCCAAGGGCACGCTGATCGTCACGACCTTCACCTCGCTCGCCTACGAGCCCTACCTCAAGCGCGCCCAGTCGATGGGCGACCTGAAGTCGGGCGGATGGAAGTCCAAGCCGATGCCGGCCGACCAGCTCGCCCGCTGGACGGCCGCGCACGCCCGGCTCGACGACGCCGCGCGCCAGGCCGAGCTGGGCGAGTGGGCGATCCGCTCCACCGACGGCGGCCTCACCTGGTCCCCCCGCATCCCGACGGTCGTCAACAGCCCCCACGGACCGATCCGGCTCAAGGACGGACGCCTGCTCTATCCCGGCAAGGAGCTCTGGACCGGCGCCAAGCGCATCGGCGTGGCCGAATCCCTCGACGACGGACGCAGCTGGAAGTGGCTGGCGGAGATTCCGACCCGGCCGGGCGACGAGGTGCCCAACGGCTACCACGAGCTGCACGGCGTCGAGACCGACGACGGACGCATCGTCGTGCAGATCCGCAACCACAACAAGGCCAACGCGGGCGAGACCCTGCAGTGCGAATCTACCGACGGCGGCCGCACCTGGAGCGTGCCCGCGCCGATCGGCGTCTGGGGGCTGCCTTCGCACCTCCTCAGGCTGCGCGACGGCCGGCTGCTCATGACCTACGGCCACCGTCGCGCCCCGTGGGGCAACCAGGCGCGCGTGAGCGCCGACCACGGCCGCACCTGGAGCGCGCCGATCATCCTGAACGGCGAGGGCGCCACGCGCGACCTCGGCTATCCGTCCACCGTGCAGCTCGCGGACGGCACGCTGCTCTCCGTCTGGTATGAGAAGCTGCCGGACGCTCCGGTCGCCGTGCTGCGTCAGGCGCGCTGGAAGCTCGACTGAGCCGGAAACAGGAAGGGCCGCCTCGCGGCGGCCCTTGCTTGCGTTCAGCGGCCCTTGTCGTCCCGCTTCATCTCCATCCTCTCGCCCTCGGGCTTCTTTTCCGGAGAGGACTTGGTGCGGGCGGACTGCACGGCCTGGTCGAGGCGCTTCTCGGCTTCCGCCAGCGAGCGGCGGGCCTTCTCGAGACCTTCGCGGGCCTTCTTCACGTCAGGGTTGTCCTGGAAGGCTTCGGCCTGCTCGCGGGAGCGGGGCGAAGGGGAGGGCTGGGCGCCGCGTTCGTTGCCGGCCTGAGGACGGCCGCGCTCGGAGCGCATGTCGGGGCCGGGGTTCATCCGGGGCATCTCACGGCCGCGTTCGGGACCGAACTGGGCCGGGCCCTGTCCGCGGAACTCGGGGCGGAAGCCCTGGGGGCCGGGGCCGAAGG
>JBJTIX010000327.1:0-1081 GCA_046095205.1 Opitutia bacterium | reverse complement strand
GCCCTCCTTCGCGGGCGCCAAGCCCTACCACCAGGCCCACCGCCGCGGGGTGAAGCTCATCGGCGCGACCTGCCACTTCGTCACGCCCGACTGGCGGGGCATCGTCTGCAGCACGGCGCGCAGCCCCGAGGCCGCGTGGGTCGTCGCGCCGGAGACCAGCGCGTCGGCGGCTCCCGTCGCGACCATCAGGCAGGAGAAGTAGCTCGGGTTGAGCGCGAGTTCTCGCGGGTCGCCCTGGAGGTTGGTGCCCCCGTACTTCTGGATGGATTCGAGCTTCTGGGCGAAGGCCTTGAGCTCGTCGCTGCGTTCGGGCTCGAGGATGCGGATGTCGTCGAGCCGCACGTTGAGACGTGCGGCGTTCAGCTTGATGCGCTGGCGGTCCCCGACCAGCACCGGCACCCCCAGCTTCTTGGTGGCGAACTGGCGGGCGGCCTGGATCACGCGCGGGTCAGCCCCCTCGGGGAAGATGACGCGCTTCGGGTGGTTCTGGAGGCGGGCGGAAAGGCGTGAAATGAGCGACATGGTTCGGCGTGGCGGGTCGGTTCGTAAGACTCATTAGAAGAATGTCTTACGCAAGGGCGAGTCCTATCGCCCTGCCTTCCGACACCTTTGCCCGCCAATCACTTGGCTTGCGGCGCACATGGCCGCCGTCTCGGAGTCCGGGGTCCCGCGATCAGGCCGGCCGCCGTTCAGCGCAGGACCACCGTCTTGTTGCCGGCGAGCAGCACGCGGTCCTCGACGGCTGCGCGCAGACCGCGGGCGAGGACCACCTTCTCGATGTCCTTGCCGAGCTGCACCATGTCGTCGGGCGTGTCAGAGTGGTCCACGCGGATCACGTCCTGCTCGATGATCGGGCCCTCGTCCAGTTCGGGCGTGACGAAGTGGCAGGTCGCGCCGATGAGCTTCACCCCGCGGCGGTGGGCCTGGTGGTAGGGCTTGGCGCCCGCGAAGGAGGGCAGGAACGAGTGATGGATGTTGATGACCTTGCCGGCGAGCGTGCGGCAGGCCTGTTCGTCGAGCACCTGCATGTAGCGGGCGAGCACCACCAGGTCCGCCCGGGAGTCGCGGCAGATCTTCTCGA
>JBJTIX010000326.1:0-9084 GCA_046095205.1 Opitutia bacterium | reverse complement strand
GGCGTTCGAGAAGCAGCGCGGCGCGGCCGGACCAGTCCATGTCGTTCGGCTTCCAGGCGCGGACATGGAGTCCGCGCGCATCGACCTTCGCCGGGCCGAGGACCGCGGGGGCGACGTCGCGGCGGTGCGCGCCCGGATCGCCGCGCTGGAGAAGAAGTATGCCGACCTGCGCGTCCGGGCCGAGGCCGTGCTCGCCGAGGCGGGGCGGGGCGCCCTGGAGTCGCAGGATGGCGCCGGTCGTCCCGTGGTCTCCCCGACCCTGACCCTCGTCCGCGCCTGGAAGCCGAACGACATGGACTGGTCCGGCCGCGCCGCGCTGCTTCTCGAACGCCTGGGTGAGTTCGTCTTCGACGACCCGCGCGAGGCCAACACCGAGGGCGGCCTCTTCCCCGCGATGTTCGGCACGCTGGTCATGACCGTGTTCATGAGCCTCCTCGTGACCCCCTTCGGCGTCATCGCCGCCATCTACCTGCGGGAGTACGCCGCCCAGGGGCCCATCCTCCGCGCCGTACGCATCAGCGTCAACAACCTGGCCGGGGTGCCTTCGATCGTCTTCGGCGTCTTCGGACTCGGCTTCTTCGTGTACGTGCTGGGCGGATCCGTCGACCGGCTGTTCTTCGCCGACCAGCTCAAGTACAACAACAACACCCCCGTCTTCGGCACCGGCGGCCTGCTCTGGTGCTCGCTCACCCTGGCCCTGATGACGCTGCCCGTCGTCATCGTCGCGACCGAGGAGGCCCTGGCCGCCGTCCCCCGCGGCATGCGGGAGGCCTCGCTGGCCGCCGGGGCCTCGAAGTGGCAGACCGTGCGGCACATCCTGCTCCCCGCCTCGGCCCCGGGCATCCTCACCGGCATCATCCTCGCCATGGCGCGCGGCGCCGGCGAAGTCGCGCCGCTGATGCTCGTCGGGGTGGTCAAGCTGGCCCCGACGCTGCCCTTCGACGGGACGGCCCCCTTCCTCCACCTCGACCGCAAGTTCATGCACCTGGGCTTCCATGTGTACGACCTCGGCTTCCAGTCCCCCGACTCCGACGCCGCGCGGCCGATGGTCTTCGCCACCACGCTGCTGCTCATCCTGCTGGTCGTCGCGCTGAACCTCGGCGCCATCTGGATCCGCAACCGCCTCCGCCGCCGCTTCCGCGGGGCCGCCTTCTGAACTCACCGAGATGACCACCATGACCGCCCCCACCCCAGCACGCATCCGAGTCCGGCCCGCCGCCGAGAACGACGGCCGCCGCGACTTCATCAGCATCCGCGACTTCGGCTTCTGGTACGGAGAGAAGAAGGCGCTCGACGCCATGACGCTCGACATCCCCGAGCGGCAGGTGGTGGCCTTCATAGGCCCGTCCGGCTGCGCCAAGTCCACGCTGCTGCGCAACCTCAACCGGATGAACGACCTGATCGACGGCGTGCGCCACGAGGGCGACATCCTGATCAAGGGGCGCTCGATCTACGACCCCGGCCTGGAGGTGATCTCCCTCCGCCGCCGCGTGGGCATGGTCTTCCAGAAGTCGAACCCCTTCCCGAAGTCCATCTTCGAGAACGTCGTCTACGCGCTGCGCGTGGTCGGCGTCACCGACCGCGGCACGCTAGAGGAGGCCTGCGAGGCCTCCCTGCGCAAGGCCGCCCTGTGGGACGAGGTGAAGGACCGCCTCAACGACAGCGCCCTGGGGCTCTCCGGCGGCCAGATGCAGCGCCTCTGCATCGCGCGGGCCATCGCCAACCGCCCCGAGATCCTGCTGATGGACGAGCCCTGCTCGGCCCTCGACCCGATCGCCACCGGCCGCATCGAGGAGCTCATCCACGAGCTGAAGGTGCAGTTCACCATCGTCATCGTCACGCACTCCATGCAGCAGGCCGCCCGCGTCTCGGACCGCACGGCCTTCTTCTACCTCGGGAAGCTCGTCGAGTACGACACGACCGAGAAGATCTTCATGAACCCCTCCCAGGCCCAGACGGAGGCCTACATCTCCGGCCGCTTCGGCTGAACCTTCACCCAACACGAACATGCAGAGATTCTTCCACGACGAGCTCCGGCAGCTGCGCGACGACCTCATCCTCATGGGGGAGCGTTCGCTCGACATGACGCGCATGGTCCTGCGCGCGCTCGAGGACGGCGACGACGCCCTGGCCCTCCAGGTCCGCGGCATGGACGACCGGGTCGACGAGCTCGAGAAGCGGGTCGACCGCGAGATCATGCGCTACCTGACCCTGTTCGGGCCGATGGGCAGCGACGTCCGCCTGCTGCTCGCCGCGCGCGACATCGGGCACGACCTGGAGCGCATCGCCGACGAGGCCTCCGTCATCGCCAAGCGCTGCATGGTCATCTCCGAGCGCGGGCCGCTCAAGGACCTCCTGCACGTGCCCGACGAGGGCCGGCTCGCCTGCGAGCTGCTGCGCATGGCGATCGACAGCTTCATCGAGGGCGACGTCGCCAAGGCGCGCACGGTCATCGAGCGTGACCGCGAGGTGGACGCCCTCAACCGGCGCAACTACGAGCGGCTCTTCGGGGCCTCCGGCGACAGCGCCAAGGTGTCCGCCTCCCACGTGGAGCTGATCTTCATCTCCAAGGCCCTCGAGCGCATCGGGGACCATTCCAAGAACATCGCCGAGCAGGTCATCTTCCTGAGCTCCGGCGAGGACGTCCGCCACGCCCGCTGAATCGGCCTTGTCCGGACGCCGCTTCGCGCCCAAGATGGCCGGATGGATCTCCTCCGCCGTCTGGGCGTGCTCCTGCTCGAGTGGTCCTCGCTGGCCGTCGGCGTGACCGTGGCCTCGGCCTTCGGCTTCCTGTCCTATGACGGGCGCGTCGCGACGCTCGCGGTGGTCGCGGTCGTGCTCGGGATCTTCAACTCGTTCCTCCGCCCGATCATCCAGGCGGTGCTCATGGTGGTGTCCCTGCCTCTGCTCATCCTCTCGCTCGGACTCGCCGCCTACCTGGTGCTCTTCCTCGCCAACGGCGCCATCCTGTACCTGACGGACATGCTCATCTCGGACTTCAACGTGAAGCGCTGGGCTTGGGCCACGCTGACGATCTCCCTCAGTTCCTGGTTCATCTCCTCGGCGCTCGGAATCGACCAGTTCCACCCGCTGCGTCGCGCCCAGGAAGCCCGGACCAAGGCCCGCGAGAAGCAGGACGACGTGATCGACGTCTGATCCGCCGAGCGACTCAGGTGATGGCCGGAGCAAGGGCCAGGGCCAGGGCTAGGCGCTAAGAGGAATGTCCAAGTCAGTTGGCGTCGGCTTCCTTTGACTAGCCCTGCCCCTGGCCCTTGCTCTTTTAGTCAGTCTTGCCAATCCGCCGGGACTCCTTTGCGTCTGGACGCCTAGCCATGTCCAATCCCGCTCTCTCCTCATGGGCCCGCAACGTCGCCCCCTCTCCGACCCTCGCCGTGGACGCGAAGGCCAAGAAGCTCAAGGCCGAGGGCAAGGACGTGGTCGGCTTCGGCGTGGGCGAGCCCGACTTCGACACGCCGCAGTTCGTCAAGGACGCCTGCGCCAAGGCCCTGGCCGACGGACAGACCAAGTACGCCCCGACGCCCGGCATCCCCGCGCTTCGCAAGGCCATCGCCGATGATTACACCCGTCGCGGCTTCACCGGCATCGCCGACGCCAACGTCGTCGTCTCCCCGGGAGGCAAGATGTCCTGCTACCTCGCCATCCTCGCCACCATCAGCGCCGGCGACGAAGTCGTCATCCCCGCCCCTTACTGGGTCAGCTACCCTGAGATGGTGAAGCTCGCCGGCGGCAAGCCCGTCTTCGTCAACGCCGAGGACGTCACCGGTTTCAAGATCACCCCCGCCCAGCTGACCGCCGCGCTGACCCCGAAGACGCGCATGGTCATCATCAACAGCCCGTCCAACCCGACCGGCGCCGTCTATTCCCGCGCCGAGCTCGAAGCCCTCGTGGCCATCTGCGTGAAGGCCAACGTGTGGATCATGTCCGACGAGATCTACGAGAACCTCGTCTACGACGGCCAGACCACCTGCAGCCCGGCGACCTTCTCGCCCGAGGCCGCCCGCCTGACCATCACCGTCTCCGGCTATGCCAAGAGCTACTCCATGACCGGCTGGCGCCTCGGCACCCTCGTCGCCTCCGACAAGGCCCTTGCCGCCGCCGTGGCCGACCTCCAGAGCCAGATCTCCTCCAACGCCACCACCTTCGCCCAGTTCGGCGCCCTCGCGGTGCACCAGCACCCGGACAAGGCCAAGGCCTCCCTCGCCGAGATGGGCGCCGTCTTCGACAAGCGCCGCCTCAACCTGCTGGCCGGCCTCAACGCCATCCCCGGCCTGACCTGCTACCGCTCGCAGGGTGCTTTCTACCTCTTCCCGAACATCAAGTCCTTCGGCCTGACCTCCGCCCAGTTCGCCGACCGTCTCCTCGAGGAAGAACTGATGGCCGTCGTCCCCGGTTCCGCGTTCGGTTCCGAGGGCTACATCCGCCTCAGCTACGCGACCTCCGACAAGGTGATCGCCCAGGGCCTCGAGCGCCTGGCTCGCTTCTGCGCCAAGCTGAAGAAGTAACTTCAGTTAGGGGGCACGTGCCCCCTATGTGATAAATCTACGCCGGCTCCACCAGGATGCAGGACATCCCGGCGGCGTCGGCGGCCTCCTTGCCGCGCGGGCTGTCCTCGATGACCACGCAGTCGGCGGGCTTCAGGCCGAGACGTTCGGCCGCGGCGAGGAAGAGGTCGGGGTGCGGCTTGGAGCGCGCGGCGTCCTCGGCCGTGATGATCGCGTCGAAGAGGTGCGCGATCGCGATTCGATTCAAGGTCATGTGCACGTGCGCCCTGCGGCCGGCGGAGGCCACGGCGGTCCTGTGGCCCAGACCGCGGACATGGTGCACGACGGCGACCACCTCCGCGCGGGCGGTGACGTCCTTCTCGAGGTGCTCCTCAAGGAAATCGTGCCCGTCGGCCAGCAGCCGGTCGACGTCCAGGTCGAAGCCGTACTCCGCCTTCAGGCGCTTGCACGTGTCCACGGCCGACAGGCCTCCCATGGAGCAGAACAGCGGCCAGGGGAAGTCGAACGGCCGGCCGAGCTGCTTGCTCACGATGTGCGTCCAGCTGCGGTGGTGAATCCACATCGAGGCCGCGAGGGTGCCGTCGCAGTCGAAGATCCAGCCCGGACGGGAGAGCAGGGCGGGGTCGAAGGGGATCATGCGCGACATGGCCTCAGCGGAACCCTCCGCCGGGGAAGCCGCCGCGTCCGCCGCCCATCTGCCCCATGCGCCGCATGAGCTCCTTGCCCTTGCCGCCCTTCATCATGCGCATCATCTCGCGCATCTGGGAGAACTGCTTGATCAGGGCGTTCACGTCGCTGACCTGCGTGCCGGAGCCCTTGGCGATGCGCAGGCGGCGGGAGCCGTTGAGCAGGTCGGGGTTGCGGCGCTCCTTGCGGGTCATCGAGAGCACGATGGCCTCGGTCTTGGCGAGGTGCTTCTCCTCCCGGGCGCCGACCTGCACGTTGCCCATGCCGGGCATCATCTTCATGATGTCCCCCAGCGGCCCCATCTTTTTCATCTGTTGCATCTGGGACAGGAAGTCCTCGAGGTCGAAGTCCGCCTTGCGCATCTTCTCGGCCAGGCGTTCGGCCTCCTTCTGGTCGACGACCTCCTGGGCCTTCTCGACGAGGGAGACGACGTCGCCCATGCCGAGGATGCGCTGGGCCATCCGCGCGGGGTGGAAGGCGTCGAAGTCCGACGACTTCTCACCCGTGCCCATGTACCGGATCGGGACGCCGGTCACAGACTTCATGGACAGCGCGGCGCCGCCGCGGGCGTCGCCGTCCAGCTTGGTCAGGATGATGCCCGTGAGCGGGGTCGATTCGTGGAACTTCGTGGCCACGTCCACGGCCTGCTGGCCGAGCGCGGCGTCGGCGACCAGGAAGACCTCGTGGGGCTGGAAGGTCTCGCGCACGCGACGGACCTCGTCCATCAGCTCGGCGTCGACCTGCAGACGGCCGGCGGTGTCGACGATGACGAGGTCGGCGGCGGCGGCCTCGGCCTCCTTCACCAGCCGGCCGACCATCGTGGGTACGTCGGTCGCGTTGCGGTCGGACCGGAAATCGAAGCCCTCGTTCTTCGCCAGGGTCTCCAGCTGGTCGATGGCGGCGGGGCGGCGGAGGTCGGCGGCCACGAGCGAGGGCTTGCGCACACCCTCCTTCTTCACGAGCAGCCGGGCGAGCTTGGCGGCGCTGGTGGTCTTGCCGGAGCCCTGCAGGCCGACGAGCAGCACGCGCAGCGGGCGGCGTGGGTCGACGGGACGTTCGCCCTCGCCCAGCAGCCTGGTGAGCTCGTCGGAGACGACCTTGACCGCCATCTGGCCGGGGTTGACCGACTCGACGACGGCCTGGCCGAGGCAGGCGGCCTTGACGCGCTCGGTGAAGTCCTTGGCGACCTTGAAGTTGACGTCCGCGGACATGAGCGCGGAGCGCACCTCGGCCAGGGCGGGGGCGACGTTCTCCTCCGTGAGCTTGGAAAGCCCGCGGAGGTCGCGGAGCGCCTTGGTCAGCTTCTCTGTGAGGTTGGCGAACACGGGAGGTTCAGCAGAACCCTGCGGACGGGCGGAGACAAGGCAGGACCTCGGCCGGAGCGCTTTTTGCCCGGGCGGTCAGAGCCGCTCGACCTTCACGTCGTCCACCAGGGTGGGCACGGAAGGCTCGCCCTTCTTCGTCCCCCCGGCCTGGAGGCCGATGTTCTGCTTGGGGGCGTCGCCGCAGACGGTGTCGTAAGCGATCGTCTCCCGGCCGTCGACGGAGGCCGTCAGGCGGCGGCCGCGGATCTCGACCGACAGCGAGTGCCAGACGTCGGCGGCGACGGGGGTCTTCTCCGTCTTCACGTAGAAGAACTTGCGGTTCCAGACGCCCTTCCTCTTCAGCTCGGCGGCCTCGGGCGAATCCTTGGCGTGCATGACGTCGTTGTCCCAGGCGCTCACGCCCGAACTGCGGACGTGGATGCCGCCGAGGTTGAAGTCGCGTTCGACGGCGCGGTTGGGTCCGGCAAAGCTCAGGCCGAGCATGCCCTCCTTCGTGATTCTGAAGCGCAGGGTCACGCGCAGGTCGACGCCTCTGACGTCGCGTCGGATGCCCGGGGGATGCTTCTCCTCGGCCATGTTCCTGCCGACGAGCGCGCCCTCGGCGAGCGTCCACCATTCCGGACGCGCGTCCTTGCCGCTGACGGACTTTCCGAGCGGCGATTTCTCGGAGATGCCCGAGGCCAGGAAGCCGTAGGGCTTCCAGTCCTTGGCGAAGGCGGCCGGGTCGGAGAAGTCCTCCGTCCAGACGGTGCCGGGGCCTTCGGCCGCGAGCAGGGGGGCGGCCAGCAGGGCCGTCAGGGCGACGATGCGCATGCGACATCCTGCCCCCTTCTGCGGCAGGGATGAAGTCAAAAGGCTTTCAGCCCAGCGTGATGCGCATGCCGTCGTGGCAGAGGCCCACCTCGGGGTTCCGGCCGGCGAGCTTGGCGGAATACTCGGCCCAGCCGACCTGGTAGGTCATGTGCGTGAGCAGCGCGCGCCGGGGGGCCACGGCCTCGATCTCCGCCAGGGCCTCGTCCACGGTCAGGTGCGTCGGATGCGCGTTGGGCCGGAGGGCGTCGATGATCATCAGGTCTGCGCCCGCGGCGAGCCGCCTGGCCTCGGGCGTCAGCGCCTTGCAGTCGGTGAAGTAGGCGAATTTGGCGCCCGTCGCGGGCTCCTCGAAGACCAGGCCCAGCACGTCTTCGCGTCCGTGCGGCAGGCGCGTCGCGCGTACGACGCCTCCGCCGGGCAGGGCGAGCTCGGGGCCCATCTCCTGCAGCGTCAGCGCCACGTATCCGGAGAGGGAGCGTTCCGTCAGGGCGTAGGGGAAGATCGTGCGCACGCGGTCCAGGCCGGTCGGCGTCGAGTGCACGGGGATGGCCCGTCCGCCGCGGTTGGTGCAGAACTGGCGCAGGTCGTCCATGCCGAGCACGTGGTCGGCATGCCCGTGCGTGAGTATGAACGTGTCGACCTGCGGTATGCGGTTGCTGATGCACTGCAGGCGGAATTCCGGCGCGGCGTCGACCTGCACGTGGTGACCGCCGATCACGACGTGCACGCTGGCGCGCGTCCGCCAGTTGCGCGGCTCGTTCAGGTCGAGCCCCGGGTTGTCATGGGCGGGCAGGGGTACTCCCTGCGACGTGCCGCAGCCCATGACGACGATTTCCATGCCGCACGGTGGCCGCGGTCCCCGCAAAAGACAAGCGGAGGCCCGACTTCAGGGCGCGAATCCGCGTTCGCGCAGCCAGACCAGGGACTCCCGCTGCCAGGCGTCCCACGAAGGGCCCTGGTAGCGGTTGAAGCCGTGCCCGCCCGTGGCCGGCTCAAGCAGGCGGCTCGGCACGCCGGCCTGCTTCTGCGCCTCGTGGAACATCCGGCTGTTGGCGACCGGCACGGTCTTGTCGTCGACCGCGTGCGCGAGGAAGGAGGGCGGCGTGTCCTTGTCGACGTGCCTCTGCAGCGAGAAGCGCTCGACGAGTTCGGGCGCGGGATCCGGGCCGAGCAGGTTCCGGCGCGAGCCGAGGTGGGCCATGTCGCCCATGCTGATGACGGGGTAGATGAGGATCGAGAAGTCCGGACGGCTGCTTCCGGCGACGGCGTTGGGGGCGCGGGTCTCGACCGTGCGGTGATGCACCGTGGCGGAGGCCGCGAGGTGCCCGCCCGCGGAGAACCCGATGATGCCGACCTTGTGCGGGTCGACCTTCCACTCTGCGGCGTTGGCGCGCACGGTGCGGATCGCCTGCTGCGCGTCGAGCAGCGGCACCAGCGGCCGTCCGGCGGGCAGGCGGTACTCCAGCACGACGCCCGTGATGCCGTGGGCGTTGAGCCACTTCGCGATGCCGTGCCCTTCCGCCCCGATCACCTGCATCGCGTAGCCGCCGCCGGGGCAGATGACCATCGCGGCGCCGTTGGGCTTTTCGGCCAGGTGCACCGTGAGGCGCGCCTTGGAGGAGTCGGAGAACTTCCCGTCGCCCTCCGGGGCGTCGCCCTGCCACAGCGGGCGCGAGGGCGGGGTGGCGTCGGCCGCGAAGGCGGCCGCCGAAAGGACGAGCAGGGCGGCGAGGGGG
>JBJTIX010000325.1:0-12144 GCA_046095205.1 Opitutia bacterium | reverse complement strand
CGGCGGGGTTGCCCGCGAGGGGCACGGCGAAATGTCCGGCCGACTCGAGGGCGAGAAGCCAGGCGGCGGCGGCGGGACCGTGCCCGCCGACGACCGCGACGGCGGCGGGGCCGGGCAGACGGAGGCCCGCCAGGGCCTGCGCGGCCTCGGCGACGAGCGACGACAGGCGCGCATAGGAGCACGCGCCCCAGGCGCCGACGAGGGCGGGACGGTCGCCGGCTTCGGCGAATCGCTGCTGGATCCAGGCGTTCAAGGTTCAGGAACGGGGCACGTCGCCGAGATACTCCACCGCGCCCGCGGACGCGCTGCGGGCATGCGCGAGGAGGAAGTCAGCCGCCGCCTCGGGGCTCGGGGATGAGGCCAGACCGATGCGGGCGTTGATGCGTTCGAGCTGCGCGCGCGGGACGCCACGGGTGAGCGCGGTGTCGACGGGGCCGAAGCCGACGGCCGACACGACCACGCCGGAGGAGGCGAGCTCGCGCGCGGCGACGCGGGTGAGGGCCTCGACGGCCGCCTTGCTCGCGACATAGGCGGCTTCGCCCTCAAGGGAGAGGGGCACGGCGACGGTCGTGACGTTGACGATGCGGCCGGCGCGCCGGCGCACCATGGCCTTGCCGACGGTCTGCAGGCAGTGGAAGGCGCCGAGGTAGTTCACGCGCATGAGGCGCTCGGCGGTTTCGGCCTGGGTGAGCAGCAGCGCGTTCATCGAGGCCGCGCCGGCGTTGTTGACGAGAAGGTCGATCGGGCCCGCATCGGAGACGGAAACGACGGCGGCGCGCACGGCCGCCGGGTCGGTGATGTCGACGACGTGCTGGATGAAACGCGGGTCCGGCAGGTCGGCCGAGGATCGGGCGAAACCGTGCACGGTCCAGCCGTCCGCGAGCAGGCGGCGGACGACGGCGAGGCCGAGGCCGCGGGACGATCCGGTGACGAGGGCGAGGGGCATTTTCAGCGCCGGGAGGCGCCCACGAATTCCGCACTGTGCTCGGCCCGCAGGTCGACGCGGCGGAAGGGGGAGGTGAGCCGGCTCATGGCCTTCTCGTCCGCGAGCGTGACCGATCGGCCGGAGGCGACGCGGACGTCCTCCTCGAGGTCGGCGATGAGGGTGACGAGTCCGATGCTGTCGAGCGACGCGTTCTCGCCGAACAGGCGGGTGGAGGCGTCGGCGGATTCCAGTTCGGGCCGGCCAAGCTCGCGCCCGAGGGCGGCGAGGCGGCGAAGGACGAGGGCGAGGGCTTCTTCCTGGTTCATGGACGGGATCAGAGGCGGGCGGCGGATTCGAGGGCGGCGCAGAAGTCGGCGGCGAGAGACCGGCGCGCGAAGCGCTCCTCGGCGAGGCGGCGGGCGGCGGCGCCCATGGCGCGGCAGGCCGCGGGATCGGCGGCGAGGCGCTGCATGGCGTCGGCGAAGGCGACGGGGTCGCCGGGCGGAACGACCACGCCGCAGCCGCGCTCGGCGACGAGGTCCGCGACCCAGCCAGGGTAGTTGTTGATGACGGGCACGCCGGCGGCCAGGTAGTCGAAGAACTTGTTGGGCGAGGTGCCGCGGCGGAACTCGGGCACGTCCTTCAGCACCATGAGTCCGCACCCGAAGGAGGCGGTGACGGGGCCGAGCGCGGACTTGGCCACGGGCGGAAGGAAGACGCAGTTGTCGAGGCCTTCGGCGCGGGCGATCCCGGCGAGGCGATCCTTCTCACGCCCGTCACCGATGAAGGCGAGCTGAAGCGCCGCGGGGACCGGCGCGTTAAGCTCGCGGGCGGCCTCGAGCACGGCGTCGAGGCCGTTGGCGGGTCCGTGCGCGCCGGTGAAGCCGGCGACGAAGTCGTCCGGCGAGACGCCGGGCACCGCGCCCGCGGCGCGCAGGCCGGGGGCGAAGGCCTCGAGGTCGCAGCCGTTCGGGACGAGCGTGACCGGAAGTCCGGCCGCCGAGCGCGCACGCACGGCGTCCACGATGCCGGGGGCGAGGCCGATGACGGCGTCGGCCGAGCGGTAGGCGAGACGCTCGATCAGGGTCATCACGCCGATGGTCAGGGGATTCGTGACGCCGAGCGCGCGAGGCAGGTCGGGCCAGAGGTCGCGCACCTCGAAGACGAAGGGCGTGCCGCGAAACCACTTCGCCGCCAGGCCGGGCAGGGCCGCGGAGATGGGCGTGGAGGTGGCGAAGACGAGGTCGGCCTCCTCGCGCAGGGCGATGGCGGCGGAGCGGAGGGCGAAGCGCGCGAAGACGAAGGCGCGGCGAAGAAGGGAGTCCCGGTTGGAGTAGGGCAGCGGCAGCGAGATGACGTCGATGCCGTCGACCGTGCCCCGCGACCAGCCGCGCGCGTCGTCAGCCGGGAGCGTCAGGCCGGAAAGCGCATGGGCGCCGCAGACGACCGTCACGCGGTGGCCGCGCCGCACCAGCTCGCGCGCAAACTCGTAGGAACGCGTGCCGGAGGCGCCGGCCGGCGTCGAGAAATGCTGATGGAAGTAGAGGAGGCGCACGCAGGCGAATTAGTTGACCTGTTGAACAGAGGGCCAGTGGGCCAGAATTAGTTGGCAGGCTGGCAAGTTGACACGTTGGCAAGGGAGACAGGAGGACTGATCAGCTTGCCGGCTGGATTGCGTTCGCCGGATGGTGAACGTGGGCAGGGGCGGGGCTACGTCACGCCCTCGGCGGGCGGCCGACGAAGGGTCGTCGGCCCTACCAGGGGGACTGACCCTGCCTGTTGCATCCCTTGTCAACCTGCCAACTTGTCAACGAGTCAACTAGCGGCGGATTCGTCTGGTCAGCTGGCGGTCCCGTTCCGGCCCTCCGGCCAACTGTTCAACCGTTCAACCAACCTGAAGTTCCGCCTCCATCACCCTCACGATCCTGGCGGCGGAGGAGCCGTCGCCGAAGGGATTGGGGAGGCGGGAACGGCGCGCGCGTTCGTCCGGATCGTCGAGGAGGCGCGCCGACTCGGCGACGATGCGGACCGGGTCGGTGCCGACGAGCACGCTGGTGCCGGCACGGACGCCCTCGGGGCGCTCGGTCACCTCGCGCATGACCAGCACGGGCTTGCCGAGAGAGGGCGCCTCCTCCTGCACGCCGCCCGAATCGGTGAGGATGAAGGCGCAGCGGTCCATCAGCCAGACGAAGTCGAGGTAATCCGCCGGCGGAATCAGCGCGATGCGCGGATGGCCGCCGAGCAAACGCCGCACGGGCTCCTGGACGGCGGGATTGAGGTGCACCGGATAGAGGAGCCCGAGGTCCGGCCGGGATTCGACGAGCGCAAGAAGTCCGCGGCAGATGCGCTCGAAGCCTTCGCCGAAGGACTCGCGGCGATGTCCGGTGACGAGGGCCCAGCGGGACGCGGACTCCAGCAGGAAGGCGCGGGCGAAGGCGGGCGGCACGCCCAGGCGCGCGGAGGTCTCCGCCGCGGGCAAGGCGCGGGCGCGCGGCAGGGAGGCCAGCAGCGCGTCGACGACGGTGTTGCCCGTCACGTGCACGCGGTCGGCGGGCACGCCCTCGCGACGGAGGTTTTCGGCGGCCTCGGCGGTCGGGCAGAAGTGCCAGCGCGCGAGCACCGACGTGACGCGGCGGTTCATCTCCTCGGGCCAGGGCGAACCCATGTCGCCCGTGCGCAGGCCGGCCTCGACATGGCCGAAGGGGACGCGGCGGTGCGCGCAGGCGACTGCGGCGCCGAGCACGGTCGTGGTGTCGCCCTGCACGAGGACGGCGGCGGGCCGGGCCGCGTCTAGCCAGGCGCCGACGCCGGCGGTGACGCGTGCGGCGAGCTCGGCGAGGGACTGCCCGGGGCGCATCAGGCCGAGGTCCGTCTCCGCACGGAGGCCGAAGGCCGCCAGGGTCTGCGCGAGCATCTCACGGTGCTGGCCGGTCGAGACGAGCGCCGGCCTCAGGCGGCCGGAGGCGGCGAGCGCCGCCTGAACGGGGGCGAGCTTCACCGCTTCGGGCCGCGTGCCGAGAACAAGCGCGACAGTCTTCATCGGGCGGGAGGCAGCGGGTGGCGCGCGCCGTCGACCAGCACGCCGTCCGACAGCAGCTCGACATCGCAGCCCACGGCGGTGACGAAGACCACGTCGCGCCCGCGGGCGGAAAGCCGCCGGACCCAGGATCGGGCGAAGGTGCCGTAACGCGCGGACCTCCACCCTTCCCCGTCGGCGGCGCCGGTGACCCAGCTCTCACGGGAAGGAAGCGAGCAGACCAGGCGGAGGCGGGAAAGCCCTTCACGCGAACGTCCCTGCCAGCGAACGGTGACGAGTCCGTCGCGCGGACCCGAGACGCGATCGACGACCACGAAGCCCTGGGGCAGCCGGAGCAGGCGACGCTCGTGGCGGAAGCCCGCCGGTCCGACGAGCACGGCGCCGACTCCCTCGGGAAGATTGCTGCGAACGCAGGCCCTCCATGGCAGCCAGAGAAAGCGCCCGACGCGCCGCATGGGGTCCGCACCGTCGACCGTGACGGACGAATGATGCCGCGCATGGGCGAGGGCGCCGAAAGGATGGGCCGTCAGGTAGGAACCCGTGCCGACATCGTCGGTCAGCCACTCGCCGTCCCAGCGGATCGAGACATGCAGCTGATCGGCCTGGGAGGGACGGTGACGGAAGGCGGCGGGAGCCCGCAGGGAGGCGGAGCCGCGGCCGTTGCGCAGGACGGTGAAGCCGGAGGCGGGGAAGTCTCCGAAGTCGGCGGCGGACGCGGCGGCGCTGGGCGGACAGGGACCGGCGAGAAGCAGCGCGTCCTCATCCCACGGGCCGGCCGGCAGTCGTTCGCCCGCGAAAAGCGCGAGCGCGGTGCCCAGCGCCGGGCGATGGTCCTCATACCCGCAGCCGGTCAGGGGAAGGAGGTCGGCGCCGTCGTCGGCACCGTGGCGGTGGACCGAACCGTCGGACTCCGTGAGGGCCCGGAGAAACCGCGTCGAGGCCAGCGCCCGACGGCGGACGGACCGGGGCAGCGTGCCGCCGCGCGAACGCTCGACGACCTCGGCCCAGCTGAGCAGGCGCAGCAGGAGGCGATGGTAGTTCGTCGAATGCTGGCTGAATCCTCCGTCGGGAGCGACGAGCGCGTCGACCTGGGACGCGAGCAGGGCGAGCCCGCGGCGGCGCCAGAGGGCGGCGCCGCGAAGCCCGGGCCAGAGCGTACCCGCGGTGAGCAGGCCCACGGCGCCGGACACGCCGTGGTTGTTGCGCTGCGAGAGCGCGTAGCCGAGGTCCGCGAGGACGCGCGTGGCGGTGACTTCCGCCAGGCGCGCCGCCAGGCGCACGCGGGCATGGGTCGTGGCCGGCGAATCACGGAAGGCCTGGACCGCGAAGGCGACGGCGATGAGCCGCAGCGAGGCCTCCTGCCCGCACATCCACTGCGGTCCCGTGTTCGGCGGGTTGTCGGCCGCCCAGTCCTCGAAGAGCCGCCAGAAGAGCTCGGCATGCCGTTCGTCGCCGTCGAGCAGGCGCGCGCGGACGAGCGAGGCCGCCCAGCCGAAACGTGAGATCTCCCAGACGCCCTTGATGTCGGCCGCGCCGTCGTCGCCCAGGCGGGACCAGTGGCGGGACGAGGCGAAGTCGGCGCCGGAAAACACGTCACGCGACCAAGCGGGCGGGGATCCGAGGTCGACGAGCCCGGCGGAGAAGGCGCGGAAGCGTCCGCGCACCAGCGCCTCGGCCTCGGCGTCGAGCGGATGCCCCGCCTCCACCGACCAGCGCTCGAGCAGCGGCGAGACCGAGGCGCGGTCGAGGCGCGCGACCGGCAGGCGCGGGGCGGACTCCAGCCAGGCGCGCGCGAAGGCGTCGGCGGACGACGGAGCGGGGCCCCACTGCGGCCAGGGGCGAGCGGGGGAGCGCAGGGCGAGTATTCCGGACCTGCGGGCGAACGCATGCCATCCCCGGCGCAGGAGCCAGGACGGACCGAGATGGCGCAGCAGGTCGACGAGCACCGTGGATCAGGAGCGGACCATTCCGCGCGTGTCGATGAAGGGCCGGCCGCGGAAGTCGGTCAGGCGCAGCGACCCGAACGCCCGGTGGTCGACCAGCAGCACGAACGCGTCCGCGCGGGCGAGGGCGTCGGCCAGCGGCACGAGCTCGGCGCGCCCCTCGAGGGCGGGAGGCAGGGCGCGGGCGTGCGGCTCCACCGCGAGCACGCGGTGGCCGGCGGCGGCGAGCAGCGCGGCGACCGCGACGGCGGGAGATTCGCGGAGGTCGTCGACGTCGGGCTTGAAGGCGAGCCCGAGGCAGGCGACCGCGGCGCCGGGGGCGAGCCCCGCGCGCACGCGGGCGGCGACCGCGGCGGGACGGCCGTCGTTGACGGCGCGGGCCGCGCGGATGAGCGGCGTGGCGTCGGGCGCGGCGTCCACGATGAACCACGGGTCGACCGCCACGCAATGCCCGCCGACGCCGGGGCCGGGGCGGAGGACGTTCACGCGCGGGTGGCGGTTGGCGAGCGCGATGAGCTCCCAGACGTCGACGCCGACGCGTTCGCAGACCGCGGCGAGCTCGTTGGCGTAGGCGATGTTGACGTCGCGGTAAGCGTTCTCGGCCAGCTTGGCGAGCTCCGCGGTCCGGGCGTCGGTCAGGAAGATGCGCGCGGAGCAGAACGTGGCGTACAGGTCGCGGGCCCGGGCGGCGGCCTCGGGCGTGAGCCCGCCGCAGATGCGGTCGTTGGTCACCAGCTCGCGGAGCACCTGGCCCGGAAGCACCCGCTCCGGACAATGCGCGTAGAGCAGCCCGTCCGCGCGACGGCCGAGGCGCGCAAGCTCGTCCTCCAGCCAGGCCTTCACCTTCTCGGTGGTGCCGACGGGCGAGGTGGATTCGAGGATGACGAGCGCGCCGGTTCCGGCGACGGGGGGGAGGGAGCGCGCGGCGGCCTCGACGAAGGAGAGGTCGGGCGTGCGGGCGCCGTCCGCGCCCACGGCGAACGGCGTGGGGACGGCGATGATGAAGACGTCGGCCGGGGCGGGCGCGGCGGCGACGCGCAGGTTGCCGGAGCCGACCGCGGCGCGCACGAGGACGTCGAGGTCGGGCTCCTCCACGTGGGCGCGGCCGGCGGCGACGGCCGCAAGCACACGCGGGGAGACGTCGACTCCGAGCACGGAGCAGCCGCGCGTGGCGAGGACGGAAGCGGTGGGGAGGCCGATGTAACCCAGGCCCAGGACGCAGACGTTGCGCATGTAAGTGAGGAGGGGTTCAGCCCTGCATGGCCACCGCGAGCCGCGAGACTTCGCGGAGCTCCTCGGCGGGGATGGGCGGAGGGCCGCCCGCATGGACGGCGCGGAGGAAGGCCGCGACGGCGGCGGCATGCCCCTTGTCCGCACGGGACCAGGGCATGAGGCGGGCGCCGGAGGCGGAGAGGCCGGCGATGCGCAGCGAGCGCCAACCCGAGATCTCGGCGCTCCAGCCGGGACCTTCGGCGCGCACGGTCTCCTTCGGGGAGTCGGCGGGCGCGTCGGAAAGGTAGTTGAGCAGGCCGCGGTCACCGTTGGCGAACTCGAACGAGAAACGGCCGCCGTCTTGCCCGTCGCGATCGCGGGAAACGGTCGTCCAGGAACTCACGGGGGAGCCGGAAAGGAAGCGGAGCAGGTCCACGAAGTGGCAGGCCTCCCCGACGATGCGGCCTCCGCCCTCGGCCGGATCGAGCGCCCAGTGCCCGGCGGGGAGGCGGCCGGCGGCGACGTCGATGCGGAAGTGCCGCGGACCGGGCGCGGCGGCGAGAGCCTCGCGCAGGCGCACGGCGAAGGGGGCGAAGCGCCGGTTGAACCCGACCATCAGCACCAGCCCGCGGGCCGCCGCCTCATCGATGACGGCGTCGACGTCGGCCGCGCGCAGCGCGAGGGGCTTCTCGACCCAGACGTGCCGGCCGGCGCGCAGGGCCGCCAGCGCCGTCTCCGCATGGCCGGAATGACGATGGGCGACGAAGGCGGCCGTGACGGCGGGATCGGCGAACGCCGCGGCGGCGTCCGTGCCGACGAAGGCGGCGCCGAACCTGCGGCCGAGATGGAAGGCCGAGGCCCCTCGGGCGGAGACGAGATGCCGCACGGCGCCGGCGGCGCCGGCGGAGGCGAGCGCGGGAAGGAGCGAGGCGGCGGCAAAGGCGCCGGCGCCGACAACCGCGACGCCCGGAGCGCCGACCGCCCCGGGGCGAAGCGTGACCGTCCGGGCGACGTCGGCCTCGCCGTGCACGAGCAGGTGACCGAGTCCGCCCGAGGCGCCGAGGCGCGCATACAGGGCGGGCGCATCCGCGAAGGGCGAGCGTCCGGCGATGAGCCCGCCGACCTGCAGTTCGCCGGAGGCCATCCAGCCGAGGACGCGGGCGAAGTTGTCCGAAGCGGAGCCGGGGCCCGCGGAATCGCGGGGGCCGTAGGAGTTGGAGACCTGGAACGAGACTTCGTTGGCGTAGAAGGCGGCGCGGTCGAGCCGCAGGCCGACGACGCCGACGAGCACCACGCGTCCGCGGAAGCGCGACATCCGGGCGGCCTCGTTCACCGGCGCGTGCGAAGGCGTGCTGGCGGCGATGATGACGCCCGCGACGCCCTTCCCTTCCGTCCAGCGCATCGCCTCGGCCACCGCGTCGGGACCTTCGGCGACCCCGCAGCCGAGACGGCGGGCGAGTCCGCGGGCGGAGGCGTCGGGGTCGATGCCTAGCGGCTCGCAGCCCAGCGCGCGCAGGATCTGCACCGTGAGCTGTCCGACGAGCCCGAGGCCCATGACCGCCACGCGGTCGCCGGGAGAGGGGGCGAGCAGCCGGACGCCCTCGAGGGCGACGGCGGCGAGCGGCGCGAAGGCGGCCTGCTCGTCCGTCACGCCCGTCGGGATGCGCGCGACGAGCGGCGCGGGCACGGAGACCACGCCGGCGTGCGGACCGTTGGTGACCACGCGGTCGCCGGGCGCGAACTCCGTGCCTCCGCCGTCAAGAACCGCCCCGGCCTGGCAGTAGCCGAGCGCCACCGGCTCCGCGAGTCGGCGACGGACCGCGGCGAAAGCCTCCGCCGGCCCCTCGGCCCGGATGCGGGCGATCACGGCGCGCACCCGCTCGGGCTGGGCGAGCGCCTTGCCGATCCAGCCGGAACGTCCGAACTCGACCAGCATCCGCTCCGTGCCGGGCGAGACCAGCGTCCGCGTCGTGCGGACCAGCACGCGTCCCGCGGCCGGGCCAGGAGCGGGGACCTCGGCGAGCTCGGTGAGGCCCGAGTCGAGACGCTGGAACAGCTGCCGCAAGTTCAGGACTCCGCGGTGGAGGAGCGGGCGAGGAAGGCGAGCATCGCGGCCGTGACGAGCATCAGCGGGTAGAGCACCGGCGTGAACCAGACCAGCAGGTCGAACCACGCGTGCAGGGCGAAGAGGAGGAGCGTGCCGCCGAGCACGAGGGCCTCGGGCCGTCCCGGGACGGCCGCCTGACGGATTCGGCGCAGCATCCAGACGCAGGCGGCGAGAACGGGCAGGCAGCCCACGATCCCGACCTCGGCGAGCAGCTGGAGCCAGTCGTTGTGGGCGTAGTGCGCACGGTAGCGCATCGAGCCGTTCTGGCGGAGGAGCTCCGGCTGCGCCTCCTGGTAGCGCGGCGAGATCCAGCGGTAGGAGCCGGCGCCCCAGCCGTACCAGACGCGCCCGGAGAGCCCTCCCTCCGTCGCCATGGCCCAGGTCGCGCGGCGGTAGGGCGCGCGGTCGTCGGCGCCGGAAGCGCTGAAAGCCGACAGCTTGGATGAAACCTTCTTCTCCAACTGGGCGAAGTCCGTCACCGAGAGGAGCGCCAACGAGGCGAGCAGGGCCGCCACCGCGGCGTAGAAGGCGCCGTCACGGACGGCGAAGCCCGCGGAGCGGAGCCCGACCTTCCAGGCCAGCGGCACGATGACGATGAAGAGCAGGGCGAGCACGACGATGGCGCCCACGCTGTTCACCAGGGCGGAAAGCGCGGCGAGCGCGAGGGCGACAAAGCCGGCGATCAGGTGGGGCCCGCCCATGAAGGCGTGCTCGCCGGCCCGGCGCAGGTGCCAGAAGCCGAGCGCGAGGGCCAGCGCCGCATGCAGGTAGAGGTAGACCGCGGCATGCGTACGGGCGAAGAAAGTGCCGTAGGTCGTGGTGTCCGGGGGAACCAGCACGCCGAACAACATTCCGCCGGAAAGCTGGTTGGCCAAACCGAAGCCGCCGGACGGGAGCGAGGCCGCGATCGAGATCCAGCCGAGCGCCACGTAGGCGCGACGGCGCTGCAGGCCCGCCGCGAGCGCGCAGAAGAGCATCCACGGGCCGGCGAGCGTGACGAGCACGCGCCAGGCGTTCATGCCGAACCAGAGGCGGTTCTCCCCCGAGAAGGGGGCGTCCACGCCCGACGGCAGCCACGCCACGTGATCCTGCGTGCGCAGCACGTGCGTCGCCTCCCCCTTGGGCAGGGGCAGGCCCTGCGCCTTCCAGAAGCCCTCGACGTCGTCGACGCGCACCCAGGGATTGAGCGTCTGCACGAGCACGTAGGCGGCGAAGGCGAGGCCGGCCCAGAAGGGCACGAGGCGCCAGAGGTCGGCGCGCGACTCGGCCGAGGTGCGGGAGCGGAGGTCGGCGCGCATCAGCCAGGCCGCGACGGCGGTGCCGGCGAGGCCGCAGAGCGGGAAGGCGGTCCAGTCGAGCCAGCCGGCCGACCACGCCGGCGCGGCGTCGGGCACGAAGGCGAAGGAGGCGCCGAGCAGGACGCCCCAGGCCAGCAGCGCGAGACGCTGCGCGCCCAGCGTGCCGGTGGCGGCGAGGAGCGCGGCGAGGGAGAAGCCGCAGCCGGCGAAGATCGTCCAGGGAACGGAGCCGCCCCACGACCAAGGCACGAGCACGAGCACCGCGGCGGCGATGAAGAGCACGGAGCGCTCACGGGGCGTGAGCGAGGGGTCGCGTCTGGCAGAGGGGGCTTCGGGCATGGGGACTCAGACCAGTCCGGCCTGGTAGATGTCGTGGATGCGGATGAGGCCGAGGCAGCGGTTGGTGGCCGCATCGGTCACGGGCAGGACGGAGATCTGCGAGGGGCGGTCCTCCATGATGCGCGCGGCCTCGGCGAGCGACATCGGCGCGTGGGCGCGGACGGGGTTCGCGGTCATGATGTCGGCCGCGCGGGCGCTGTTGATGTCGACGCCGCGGCTGAGGGCGCGGCGAAGGTCGCCGTCGGTGATGAGGCCGGCGAGCGTGCCGTCGGCCGCGAGGATGCAGGCGGCGCCGTGCGGGTGGCGGGTCATGGCGATGACGGTGTCGCGCAGCGAGTCGGACGGGCGGGCGCAGGCGCAGCGGTCGAGGGGCTGCAGCGCCTCGCCCACGGTGAGGGCGAGGTTGCGGCCGAGCTGGCCGGCGGGATGGAAGCGCGCGAAGTCGGACGCGCCGAAGCCGCGGCGCGTCATGAGCGCGGCCGCAAGGGCGTCGCCCAGCGCGAGCGTGAGCAGCGCGCTGGTGGTGGGGACGAGTCCGAGCGGATCGGCCTCGGGACGCGCGCCGATGTCCAGCACGACGTCGGCCTCGGAGGCGAGGGGCGACTGCGTGTTGCCGACGATGGCGACGATCGGGGACTTGAACGAGCGGAGCACGGGCAGCAGGCGCACCAGCTCCGAGGTCGTGCCGGAGCGGGAGACCAGCACCACGGGGTCGCCGGGCTGGAGGATGCCGAGGTCGCCGTGGACGGCGTCGGCGGCGTGGAGGAAGATCGCGGGCGTGCCGGTGCTGCAGAGCGTGGCGGCGACCTTCTGCGCGATGAGGCCGGACTTGCCGACGCCGCAGAGGACGACCTTGCCGGAGTGGCCGGCGATGAGGTCGACCGCCTTGCCGAACGGCTCGCCGATGCGGGCGGCGAGTTCGGCGAGGGCGGCGGCCTCGGCCTGGAGAAGCGCGCGTGCTGAATCGATAGGATTAGGCATGGGAGGGGATGGTGTGAATTAGTTGAACAGTTGAACGGTTGGCCGGTTGGCCGGAATTAGTTGGCAGGCTGGCAAGCTGGCACGTTGGCAAGTTGACACGTTGGCAAGGGATGCGGGCGGAGCGCCCGGAGAGACTGGGTTGGTTTGCCCGTTGAACAGAGGGGGTCCTGGCCCTCCGGCCAACCGTTCAACTCTTCAACTTCTCTGTCAGGATCTGCCTGGCCGCCGCGAGGGCCTCGTGCGGGTCGATGGCGACGGGAGGGTAGTCGGTGTCGACGGTCTGGACGGTCAGGCCGTGCGCG
>JBJTIX010000324.1:0-5111 GCA_046095205.1 Opitutia bacterium | reverse complement strand
GGACAGGGCTAGGTATTGGTTGAACGGTTGGCCGGAGGGTCAGCAAAACTAGAGGCCCAGAAGGATCCCCTAGCCCTATCTCCTCCTCACTTCCCCCTCCTCCACACCTTGCCGTCGGTGGTGACGAGGATGACGTCGAGGCGCTCGCGCTCGGCGATCTGCTTGGCCTTGTCGAAGCCGGCCGCCATCAGCGCGGTGGACCAGCCGTCGGCGAGGACGCAGCTCGGGGCGTAGACGGCGGCCATCTCGAGCGTGGGCGTCACGGGCTTGCCGGTGCGAGGGGAGAGGATGTGGTTGGTCTCGCGGCCCTCGAGCTTGCGGCGCGCGCGGTAGAGGCCTGACACCGCCAGGGCGCGGTCCTTGAGCTCGGGCGTGTCCAGCTTGCGGCCGGGATTCATCGGGTCTTCGACGCCCACCTGCCAGGCGCCGGCGGCGAGGAGCTCGCCGCCGACCTCGATGAGGAACTCGTCGTGCCCTTCGGCCTTGAGGATCTGCGCCAACCGGTCGGCGGCGTGGCCCTGCAGCAGCGAGCCCAGGTCGAGGGCCGTGCGCGGATGGCGCTTCGCGAGCGTCAGCGCCTTGGGGTCCGTGACGAGGTTGGCCCAGCCCACCGCGGGCAGCGCCGCGGCGATCTCGGCGTCGGTCGGCGCGGTCGCGCGCCTGCCCGAGGGCCCGTAGCCCCAGAGGTCGAGCAGCGGCGCCACCGTGAGGTCGTAGGCGCCCTCGGTCGCCTCGCCCAGCCGCCGGCCGAGCAGCACCAGCTGCATCAGTTCATCCGTCACGCCGAACGGACGCGCCGTGTCGCGCGTGTTGAAGTCATGGGTGCCGGACGAGTCGCGCCAGTGCGAGAGCGAGAACTCCACGCGTCCGGCCTCGGCCTCCAGCTCGCGCTTGATCAGGTCGGCGTCGAAGCCGTCACCGCGCACCTTCACGGTCCAGGTCGTGCCGAACGCCGCGCCGTGGATTTCCGTCACCGCGGCGGGCGGAGGTTCCGGCAGGTCCGCGTCGGGCTTCGCCAGCACCATCGCTCCGCCGACCGCGAGCAGCGCCAGGGCGACGCCGTCGCGGCGGGTCAGGCCCTCGTCCGAGGACGTCGTGCGGATGAACTTCAGCAGCGCTCCGGTCGGGCACCCGTATTTGCAATAGGCCTGGGGAATGAAGACCGAGGCGACCAGCCCGACCGCTGCCAGCCCGAGGGGGATCGCGGCCGCCGCCCCCAGAATCCAGGCGTCGAAGGGCTCGACCCGGTTGAGGTCGAAGGAGGGCAGGGCCAGGGCGGTCAGAAAGGCCCCTGCGAGGGTCCAGGAGGGCACCTGGGACAGCCAGGAGTGGGTCGACCCGCTCAGGGGGCGGTGGAGGCCCCTGAAGCGCCCCAGAAGCTCCTGGGCGGCCCCGTGGGGGCAGATGTGGTGGCAATAGGCCTGTTTGCGGGCCGCCCAGGGGATGAGCAGCGCGACGGCCCCCAGGACGACCAGTTCGGGGGCCGCCGCCCAGGGTACGCCGTGCCTGGCCCAGCCCGAGTAGAGCCCGAGGGAGACCAGCTGACCCAGCCAGAGACCGGTGCCGCCGACGAGGAGCAGCTGCCAGACGAGACGAACGCGCGGACGGCCGTGCAGCGACGTGAAGGCCATGGCCAGCGATCCCGCCCGCAGCACGAAGGCGGCCGCGCGACGGAGCCATGAGCTGCGCTCCTCCTTCTCCGCGGCCGCGGCGCGGCGGTCGTCGGCGAAGCGGCGGCGCATGCCTTCCGCGACCGCGAAGCTCGTCAGCGTCGCGCCCGCCACGCCCTCGAGCCGGGCCTGGTTGAAGTCCAGCGTGGCCCACTCCTCGACGTTCCAGCGCGCGAGCGAGGCGAGGTAGGCCGGATCCTCCTTGATTCGCCTGACGTAGTCCGCCGTGTCGTAGGTCGAGCGGATGAGGACGCGGCGGATCGTGCGTGCGTCGGGCGAGACGAGGACCAGCGTGTCGGTCGGGCCCGCGTAGCCCGTGGCCTCGTCGCCCGAGGGCGAGGTGCGCACGAGGAAGCCCAGCGTCGCGCCGGCGGAGTCCTTCACGCGATGCCCGCCGCGCCTGGGCGACTGCGTCTCGATCGTCGCGGCGTCGTCCAGTCCGGCCGACCGCGCCTCCCCGACCGTGAGCGGCGTCGGGAAGCGGAGCGAGGCGTAGGTGCCGGACAGCCGCTGCTGCACCGATTCGGCGACCCCGTAGGCCGTCAGCGTCGAGCCGGCGACGCCTTCGAGCTTGGGCGCGGGGCGCGTCCGCGGCGTCCAGCCGACGAACGAGGCCGCGAACGCCGGGTCGGACTTCAGCTGCGCGACGTGCGCCGCGGTGTCCTCGCTGGAGAGGATGCGGATGCCGAGCACCCGGTCGTCGTTGTCGAGCGCCACGAGCACGTTGGTCGGGCCCGAGTAGCCGACGATGCCGTCGGCCTCGGGCGAGGTCGTGACGAGCCGGCCGACGCGGTTGCCGAAGGCGTCGAGCGCGAGGATCGAGCGGTCGGGCGCGGCCCTGAGCCGGGAGGCGTCGGGCAAGAAGGCGCGCGCCTGGGCGAGGGACAGGGCCGGCACGCCCTGCGGCGCGGGATCCGAGGCGTGAAGCAGGAAGGCCGCCGCGGCGAGCGCGAGCGGCCTCCAGAGGCGGGCGATCCAGGCCTGGGCGCCCGCGGCCATGGGTCAGTTGGCCGGGACCAGCTGGACGACGTCGGCCTGGGCGCTGCCCCGCTTGACCCCGGCGGAAGAGAGCACGACCGCGTGCTCGCCCGCGGTGAAGTCGAAGGCGCCGATCACCATCGGCTTGTCGAGTTCGCCCTGCGTCTGGTCGATGCGCTTCTCGACCGGCTTGGCGCCCGTGCGTTCCAGGATGACGAGCGTGTCCGGGGCGCGGTTCTCGTGGCCGGTGAAGTGCAGGCGGAGCTCGTAGCGTCCGGCCTTGGGGACGTTGAGCGTGTAGCGGGCGGAGTTGGCGCCCTTGCCCGCGTAGTGGTAGCCGTTGCCGTAGTGGGGCAGCCCTTCGCCCTTGGTCCACTTGCCGGTGAACTTGGCGTCGGCGTCGTCGGCCACGATGCCGGGCAGCTTCTTGAGGATGGCCAGCTCATGCTCATTGAGCTTCTCGGGCTTGCCGTCGCCGTGCAGGTCGCGGTTCATGCGTCCGATGGGCAGCGCCTTGAAGTCGGCGATGGTCTCGTCGAGGCGCAGGCCGCCCTGGAGGGAGTCGCGGCGCATGCGTCCGGGCTGCTCGAGCAGGTTAAGCAGTTCGGCGAGATGCTTCTCGTAGACGCCACGGGGCGTGGTGCCTTCGCGCACGGAGAGGTAGGCGGCCTTGCCGACCACCTCGCCCATCATGCCGATGGTGCGCATGACGCGCACCGTGCCGAGGGCCTCGTGGGTGACGGAGATGTGCCGTCCGGCCATGAAGAGGTTCGGGATGTTGCGGGAGTAGAAGAGCCGGTAGGGCAGGGGGTAGCCGTTGCGGCGGTCCACCGCGGCCTTGCCTTCGGCGCCGCGGGCGCCGAAGGCCGCGCGGGAGATGAAGGGATTGTCGGGGAACTTGGCGGCGTACTGCTCGCGCGGGTAGTGGAGGTCGATGTCCCAGGTGGTGGGCACGGTGCCGTCGGGGAAGTCGCGCTTGGCGACGATGTCCGGGCCGGTCAGCACGATGTCACCGCGGAGGAGTCGGGATTCGCGGGGTCCGCCGACGTGCGAGGCCCACTTGAGGGCGGAATTGGCGTAGCGTTCCTTGTCCTTGCCCGTCTTGAGCGCGGAGAAGGCGCCGTACATCGCGCGGAGGTTCCAGTCACGGATCAGCTCGAGGTCCTTGATGGGGTCCTTGTCGAAGCCGGACTCCCAGAACCATTCGGCCTTGAAGAACGGCTTGTCCTCGAGGAACGACTTGGAGCGCTGCAGGGTGGGGAAGTCGCCCATCTCGAGGGGCAGCGCCCAGGGCGTGGCGGGCCAGGCCTGGGGCGCGGCCTCGTCCTGATAGAACCACAGGTTGGACATGCCCATGCGGCCCTTGGGCTCGGTCTCGGAGTCGGCCCCGGCGTAGGCGCCGAGGTGTCCGTGGCCGGTGGTGTCGGCGAAGAACTTGCCGCGGAAGACGCGCTGGCGTCCGGTGCGCGTGTCGATGGCGGTGACGGAGGCGATGCGCCCGTCCTTCATGGTCACGCCGGTCGCGTAGTGGTTGAGGAAGAGCGAGGCGGTCTTCTCGGCGCGCACGACGCGCTCCTTGAGTTCGTCATTGAAGCTGTCGACGCGGCCCGGGCTGTCGGGCGAGCGGTCGGCGATCTCCTCGATCATCTCGCCGAGGTGCGGGAACTTGCCGCGCATGGTGCCTCCCATGGCCCAGACGCCGACTTCGGAGCTGCCGTTGCCGCCGAGCACCGGGCGGTCCTGGATGAGCGCGACGCGCAGGGACTGACGGGCCGCGGAGAGCGTGGCGCCGAGGCCGCCGTAGCCGCCGCCCACGACGACGAGGTCGAACTCGCCGGCGTCCTCGGGGCCGTTCGGGTTGTTGCTCCGGTTCCGCAGCGTGGCGAGGGCCTCGCCGGAGGGCGGCGTGAAGGAAGCGTCGTCGCTCAGGATGACGGCGTCGATGCGGCCGTCGAAGCCCGTGAGGTCATGCAGGGCGAGCTCCACCTGGCCGGCCGGCAGGTCGACCTTGCCGCCCGACTGCCAATGCCAGTCCGCGCCTTCGGTGCCGAACTCGGCGGGGAGGCGCTTGCCGTTGAAGGAGACCTGGAACCGTCCGGGCTTGCCCGGGGCGTTCCAAGGCGCGACCCAGTCCTTCGTGCGGACCCAGACCGAGTAGGAGCCGGCCTTAGGGAGGGTGATGCCGCCCTTGGCGTCAGCGACCGGCCGACCCAGGCCGTGGGCCAGGAGGTAGGGCGATCCGACGATGTGCGTGAAATGGGTGTCGAGCTTCCACCCGCCGTGCTGGGCGAGGGATTCGGCCTCGATGAAAACCGTCTCGGACTTGAGGCCGGCGGTGGCGAAAAGGAGGGAGAGGCCAGTCAGGCCGAGCAGACGGAGGGACATGGCTTATTAGATGCCCGACTAATGGGGGAGTTCCAGCAAGATTGCTTAGGGAGGGGGCACGTGGGCAAGGTGACACGG
>JBJTIX010000323.1:0-6325 GCA_046095205.1 Opitutia bacterium | reverse complement strand
GCGGGAGCCGGGGCGGGCGCGGCGGCGGCCTCGGTCTTCGGCTTGCGGGCCTTGGGGGTCTTGGGGGCTTCTTCGCTCATCGGTCTTAAATAGGAAAGGATTACTTGGCGGCGGCCGGGGCGGCGACGCCGACGGTCTTGCGCTTGCCCTTGCGGGTACGGGCGTTGGTGCGGGTGCGCTGGCCGCGGACGGGCAGGCCGCGGAAGTGACGCAGGCCGCGGTAGCACTTGATGGCCTGCAGGCGCTTCAGGTTCTGGCCGATTTCGCGGCGCAGGTCGCCCTCGCACATGTAGCCCATGCGGACGATGTACTCGACGATCTTGTTCAGCTGCTCTTCCGAGAGGTTCTGGGCCCTCATGGAGGGGTCGAAGCCGAGGGCTTCGCAGATCTCGGTCGCGCGGCGGGGGCCGATGCCGTAGATGTAGCGGAGAGAAATCTCCACTTTCTTGTTGTTGGGAATGTCGACGCCGAGGATTCGAGGCATGGTCTACGGGCTGTTAGGAAGGTGGGAAAGGGGTCGAAACGTGAAGGTTCCTGGCCGATTTGGAAGCAAAAAATGGGGTCAAGGCAGGGTTAGGATTTCGCACCCCTCCTGGGTCACCAAAACGGTGTGTTCGAAGTGGGCTGAGGGCTTCCCGTCGGCCGTCCGGGCGGTCCATCCATCGGAGGCCATGACGATCTTATGGGTGCCGAGATTGACCATCGGCTCGATAGCCAAGGTCATGCCAGACAACAACTTAGGACCAACACCGGCCTTGCCAAAGTTAGGAATCTGGGGTTCTTCGTGCATTTTCTGCCCTACCCCGTGGCCGACGAAGTCCCGGACGATGCCGTACCCCCCGGGGGTAAGGGCGGCCTGGATGGCGGCGGAGATGTCCCCCACCCTGCCCCCTGGGCGGACTGCGCCGATGCCGGCCATGAGGGCCTTTTCGGTGTCCAGGCAGAGGCGGCGTACGGCGGGGTCGACCTCCCCCACCATGACGGTGCGGGCGTTGTCCCCGATGAAGCCGTCGCGGCGGACCACGACGTCGAGGGAGACGATGTCGCCGTCCCTGATCACGCGCGCGGGCGAGCCGATGCCATGGACGACCTCGTCGTTGACCGACACGCAGATGTGCCCGGGGTAGGTGAGGCGGTTGACCACGTAGCCGTGGCACGCGCTCTCGCAGCCGTGCCGGAGCATCAGGCCCTTGGCGGCCTGGTCGAGCCCGGCGGTGGAGACTCCGGGCACGACCAGCGCGGAGAGGTCGCGCAGCACGCGCGCGGCCGCGGCGCACGCGGCACGCATGCGCCCCAGCTCCTCAGGCGACTTCAGGTCGATCATCCCCTTGCCGAGGTCAGCGGGCGTAAGGGCCCCAGTGGTTCAGCCCCCAGGCGACCGCGCCGAGTACGAAGAGCAGCAGGCAGACCTTCTCCAGCGAGCCGAGCGCCGCCGACTCGCCGTCGGGACGCGCGCCGGGCGCCGGGACGGGCACGCCGCCGATGCGCCCCTTCTTCAGGAAGCCCTCGTAGTTTCGCTGCAGCAGGTAGGTCTCCACCTGGCGCATGGTGTCGAGCATCACGCCCACGGTGATGAGGCCGCCGGTGCCGCCGAGGAAGGTGGCCAGGCGCATCGGGAACCCGAGGTTGATGATGAAGAAGTCGGGCATCAGCGCGATGACCAGGAGGAACAGCGAGCCGGCGAGGGTCAGGCGCGTCATCACGAAGTCCAGGAACTGGGCGGTGTGCTCGCCCGGACGGACGCCGAGGATGTAGCCGTTGTTCTTCTTGAGGTCGTCGGCGATCTGCACCGGACGGAACATGATGGAGATCCAGAAGTAGCTGAAGCCGAAGATGAGCACGGAGTAGACCGTGTAGTAGAAGGCGTTGCTGCGGTTGAAGAGGTCGGCCCAGCCGTGGAGGAAGTCCAGCGTCGGGGAGAGCGTGCTCAGCGGGTTGAGCAGCATCGGGGGGAAGCTCATGATCGCGCCCGCGAAGATGACGGGCATCACGCCGGCGTAGTTGACCTTGAGCGGCAGGTAGTTGGTCTGCGCGCCGTACATCTTGCGGCCGACCATGCGCTGCGCGTACTGGATGGGGATCTTGCGGACGGCCTGGTTGATGGCGACCATGGCGGCGGTCACCACGACGAAGAGCAGCACCATGCCCACGGCCTTCTCCCAGCCGTTGGAGGCGGCCGCGGCGGCGCCGACCTTGCCGCCGAAGGCGAGGCTGGCGAAGGAGGTGATTGCGCCGGGGATGTCGGCCAGGATGCCGACGGTGATGAGGAGCGAGGTGCCGTTGCCGATGCCGCGCTGGGTGATCTGCTCGCCGAGCCAGAGCATGACGATGGCGCCGGAGGTGAGGAGGCAGACGCCGAGGCAGACGAAGAGGGTCTTGTTCTCCATCACGACGATGGTGCCGCGGAAGTCGCCGAGACCGAGGGCCTGGCCGACTTGCTGCGGGTTGCAGAACGCGCCGAGGAGCAGCGCGGACTGGATGACGGCGATGAGGATGGTCAGGTAGCGGGAGTACTGGGCGACCTTCTGGCGGCCGACCTCGCCCTCCTGCTGGAGGCGCGCGATGGAGGGCACCACCGCCGACATCAGCTGCATGATGATGGAGGCGCTGATGTAGGGCATGATGCCCAGCGAGAAGATGGCGCCCTTGAGGAGCGCCCCTCCCGTGAACATGTTGTACATCGCCACCACGCCGCCGGTGGCCTTGTCGGCCATCGAGGCGTAGTATTCCAGGATGTCGCGGGGGTCGATGCCGGGCAGCGGGATGTTCGCGCCGATGCGGGCGACGAACACCAGCGCCACGGTCGCGATCAGGCGGGACCGGAGCTCGGGAATCCTCCAGCAGTTGGCGAAGGCCGAGAGCATCGGGGCTCCGTCAGGTCACTTGGCCTCGGCCTGACCGCCGAGCAGCACGGCCTTGCCGCCCGCCTTCTCGATCTTGGCCTTGGCGGAAGCGGAGAAGCCGTGGGCGGAGACGGTGACGGCGCGGGTGCGGTCGCCGGCGGCGAGCACCTTGAGCGGACGTCCGTCGGCGCGGATCACGCCGGCGGCGGCGAGCTCGGTCGGGCCGAAGGACTTGCCCTCCAGCTCCTCGAAGTCGCGCACGTTGACGACGGCGAACTCGACGCGGTTCACGTTGCGGAAGCCGCGGTGAGGCAGACGGCGGTAGAGGGGCATCTGGCCGCCTTCGAAGCCGGGGCGGTGTCCGCCGCCGGAGCGGGCCTTCATGCCCTTGTGGCCTCGGCCGGAGGTCTTGCCATGGCCGGAGCCGCGGCCGCGGCCGAGCACCTTGTGGCGGTGGGTGGAACCCTTGATGGCGGGCAGTGAGTGGAGCTTCATGGCTTGGGACGCGCTCAGGCGCGGAGATTCTTGATCTGTTCGAGGGTGCGGAGGCGGGACAGCCCGTCCAGGGTCGCCTTGACGACGGCCTGGGGGTTGTTCGAGCCCATGGACTTGGAGAGGACGTCCTTGTAGCCGGCCACTTCGAGCACGGCGCGGACGCCGCCGCCGGCGATGAGGCCGGTGCCGGGAGCCGCGGGACGGAGCATCACCACGCCGCCGTCGGCATGGCCGACGACCTCGTGGGGGATGGTGTTGCCGCGCAGATTGACGCGGACGAGGGCGCGATGGGCGCGGTCGGTGCCCTTGCGGATCGCATCAGGGACCTCCTTGGCCTTGCCGTAACCGACGCCGACGCGGCCCTTGCCGTCGCCCGCCACCACGAGGGCGGCGAAGTTGAAGCGGCGTCCACCCTTCACGACCTTGCAGCAGCGGTTGAGGTGCACGACCTTGTCGTTGTACTCGGCCGGGGTGGCGTCGCGGTTGTCGCGACGGGGACCGCGGGGGCCGCGGGGGCCGCCCGGACCGCCGGGTCCGCTGCGACGGGGGCCGCGACGGTCGTCGGAAGGACGGTCGGAGGAGGCGGGTGCCGCCGGGGCGGCCTTGGTGGCTTCTTCGCTCATGAAAATATCAGAAGTTGAGTCCGGCCTTGCGGGCGGCGTCGGCGAAGGACTTCACGGCGCCGTGGTAGCGGCGGCCGGCGCGGTCGAAGACGACGGCGGTGACGCCGGCAGCCTTGGCCTTGGCGCCGAAGGCCTCGCCGAAGACGGCGGCTCCGGCCACGTTGGGGCGGATCTTCTTCGTGCGCAGGTCCTTGGAGGTGGTGGACAGGGAGGCCACGGTCACGCCGCGGTCGTCGTCGATCGCCTGGGCGTAGAGGTGCAGGTGCGTCAGCTTCAGCGCGAGGCGGGGGCGCTCGGCGGTGCCGCGGACGGCCTTGCGGATGCGCCAGCGGCGCTTCTGGGCCAGGAGGTTCTTCTTCTGCAGTTTCATCGTGAATCTCGGGCGGCGCTCAGGCCGTCTTCTTGCCCTCCTTGCGGCGGACGTACTCGCCCTCGACCCGGACGCCCTTGCCCTTGTAGGGCTCGACGGGCTTGTAGAGCTTGATGGAGGAGGCGACCTGCCCGACCATGTGGCGGTCCGGACCGGAGATGACGAGCTTGGTGCCGTCGGTGACCTCGACCTTCACGCCTTCGGGGATGGTGTACTGGATGGGATGGGAGTAGCCCAGGGCGAGGTCGAGCACCTTGCCCTTGAGCGCGGCCTTGAAACCGACGCCCTCGATGAGGAGGGTCTTGGTGTAGCCGGTGGCGACGCCCTCGACCATGTTGCGGATGATGGCGCGGATGGTGCCGTGGACGGCGCCGGCGGACTTGTCCGCGGTGAGGTCGGAGACGTTGACGGTGTCGCCGCTGACGACGACGCCGACCTGCGACGGGAAGGGCTTGCTGAGCTTGCCCTTGGGGCCCTCGACGTGGACGACGTTGCCGGCCACGGAGACCTTGACGCCCTTGAGGATGGTGACGGGCTGCTTGCCGATGCGGCTCATTGGAGTGCGGTGCTTGGGGCGGTTGGATTACCAGACCTTGGCGAGGAGCTCGCCGCCCACCTTCTTCTGGCGGGCCTCGGCGTCGGTCATGACGCCGCGGGAGGTGGTGAGGATGGAGACGCCCATGCCGCCGATGACCTTGGGCACGGCGGAGTAGCCGGCGTAGACGCGGCGGCCGGGCTTCGAGACGCGCTCGATGCTGGTGATGGCGGGCACGCCGGCGACGTACTTGAGGGTGATCTCGAGGACGGGAAGCCCGTCGCGCTCGGCCTTGCGGAACTCGGAGATGAAGCCGGACTGCTTGAGGATGGCGGCGACGCCCTCACGGATGCGGGACCACTGGACGGTCACGGAGGCCTTCGAGGCCTGCGAGGCGTTGCGGACGGTGGTGAGGAAGTCCCCGATGGTGTCGGTGGAAGCGGACATGTCTGTGCAGGTGGTTGCGGGTTACCAGGAGGCCTTGGTGACTCCGGGGATCTGGCCGCTGAGCGCGAGCTCGCGGAAGGTGATGCGGGAGAGGCCGAACTTGCGGAGGAAGGCCCGCGGACGGCCGGAGATGGAGCAGCGGTTCTTGTGGCGGACGCGCGAGGAGTTGCGCGGCAGCTTGGCGAGGCGGCGCTGGGCGGCGTAGAACGCCTCCTCGGTGACGTTGGGGTCCGAGAGGACCTTCTTCAGTTCGGCGCGCTTGGCGGCGTACTTCTTGACGAGACGGTCGCGCTTGAGGGCGCGCTGGATGACGGACTTCTTGGCCATGCTGGTGTTAAGGTCGGGCGGTTCAGGCCTTGGCGGCGGCCTCGGCGGTCGCGGTCGCGGCGGTGGTGGAGCGTCGGAACGGCATGCCGAGCAGACGCAGGAGCTCGCGGCCCTCGTCGTCGTTCTGGGCGGAGGTCACGATGACCACGTCCAGTCCGATGTTGGAGCGCTGGGACCCGTCGGCCTGGGTCTCGGGGAAGATGGTGTGGTCGGCGATGCCGAGGGAGTAGTTGCCGCGGCCGTCGAGACGGTTGGAGGTGCCGCGGAAGTCGCGGATCATGGGGAGCGCCACCGCGGTGAGGCGGAGGAGGAACTCCCACATGCGGGCGCCGCGCAGGGTCACCATGCAGCCGAGGGGCATGCCCTGGCGGACCTTGAAGTTCGCGACGGACTTGGTGGCCTTGGTGACGACGGGCTTCTGGCCGGAGAGCTTGGTGAGCTCCTTGACGACCTCGGCCATGTGGCCCTTGTCGGCCTCGGCCTTGAAGGCGGAGTTGAGGACGATCTTCTTGAGGGCGGGCACTTCGTGCACGTTCTTGTAGCCGCGGCTCTTGATGAGCTCGGGGACGACCTTCTCGAGGTAGTGCTTCTTCAGATAAGGAACGGTTGCCATTTGCGTGGGAGATCTCGGGTGGTTTCGTCGGGGTTACTTCTTGGCGGCGGACTTGGCCGGCTTCTTGGCGCG
>JBJTIX010000322.1:0-2476 GCA_046095205.1 Opitutia bacterium | reverse complement strand
GAGCAGATCCAGCACTTGATGCCGACCTTGCCGGCCAGGGTGCGGGCTTCGGTGAAGCCGTAGTCGATGTTCTCGCGGAGGGTGTGGAGGGGCACGCGGCCGACGCGGGCGGACTCGACGCGGGCGATCTCGGCGCCGCCGAGGCGGCCGCCGAGGCGCAGACGGATGCCGTCGGCGCCGTTGGTCATGGTGGTCTGCACGGCCTTCTTCATGGCGCGGCGGAAGGAGATGCGGCGCTCGAGCTGGAGGGCCACGTTCTCGGCCACGAGCTGGGCGACCAGGTCGGGACGCTTCACTTCATTGACCTCGAGGATGACGTCGTCGACGCGGGCCTTGCCGGCGACCTTCTGGATCTCCTCACGGAGCTTCTTGAGCTCGTCGCCCTTGCGGCCGATGACGACGCCGGGACGGGCGGTCCAGATGCGCACGCGGACCTTCTGTCCGGCGCGTTCGATGAAGATGCGGGGCACGGCGGCCTGGCGGAGCTTCTCCTTGAGGAACTCGCGGATGCGGTAGTCCTCCAGGATGTTGGCGGGGAAGTCGCGCTTGGTGGCGAACCAGCGGGATTCCCAGTTGCGGCGGACGGCGAGGCGGAAGCCGGTCGGATTTACTTTCTGTCCCATGTGGAAAGGCGGCGGAGGGTCACTTGGTGGCGGATCCGAGGACCACGCGGACGTGGCTCAGGGACTGGGGGATGGGGTGCGCCGAACCGCGGGCGGCCGGCATCGAACGCTTGATGACGGGACCCTGGTTGACGGTGGCGGAAACGACCACGAGGTCGCTGCTGGAGAGGTTGCGGTTGTTCTCGGCGTTGGCGATGGCGCTGGCGAGGGTCTTGCCCAGGAGCCGGGCGGACTTGCGCGGGATGAAGCGCAGGAGCTGGACGGCCTCCTCGGCGGGCAGGCCCTGGATCTGGCGCGCGACTTCGCGCACCTTCTGGGGCGACATGCGGGCGAAACGGGTGGTGGCGTGGACTTGCATGACTGGTGAAGGGGGTTTGGTCAGAGACGGGTGTTGGCGCGGACGGCGACGGCGTCGCCGGAGGCGACGACGGCGCCCGGGGCGAGCTCGAGGACGAGCGCGACGGAGCGGGAGCGCGAGGATTCGGCGACGATGACGGAGCCGAGCGAGGCGCCGGCGCGGGAGAGGGTGCAGACGACGCCGGGGCGGAGGCCGCTGGCGTAGCCGCCGTCGAGGACCAGGAGGTCGGCGGACCGCCCGGCGACGACCGAGGAGACGAGCGCGCGCCCGTCGGACTCCGCGGACGCCGGCACGCGCGTCTCCGCGCCGGACGCGGAGGCGGCGGCGAGGAGGCAGGCGGTGGCGAGGACGGAGCGCACGGGGATCACTGGGCCTCCTTGCGGGAGGGCTGGGTGTGCTGACGGAAGGTGCGGGTCGGCGAGAACTCGCCGAGCTTGTGGCCGACCATGTTCTCGGTGACGTAGACGGGGACGAAGGCCTTGCCGTTGTGCACCTCGAGGTTCACGCCGATGAACTCGGGCGTGACGGTGGAGCGGCGGGACCAGGTCTTGATCGGCTTGCGGCTGTTCGCCTTCTGGGCGGCCTGGACCTTGTCGAGCAGGTGGGCGTCGACGAAGAATCCTTTCTTGCGGGAGCGTGCCATGATGCTTGGTGGCTGGAAGGGTTAGAGCTGCTTCACCTTCCGGCCGTTGCGGCGGACGATGATCTGGTTGTTGGAGGGCTTGGCCTTGATGCGCGTCGGGAAGCCCTTCGCGAGCTGGCCCCACGGGGACTTGAGCTGCTGGCGTCCGCCGCCGCCCTTCTTCTTGCCGCCGCCGCCGCCGTTGGGGTGGTCGACGGGGTTCATGGTCATGCCGCGCTGGCGGGGACGGAGGCCCTTCCAGCGGTTGCGGCCGGCCTTGCCCAGGCTGGCGTTGTGGTGGTCGACGTTGCCGACGACGCCGACGGTGGCGCGGCAGTCGGCGTTGAGGTATCGCTGCTCACCGGAAGGCATGCGCAGGATCGCGCGGTCGGCCTCGATGCCGAGGAGCTGGGCGAAGCCGCCGGCGCTGCGGGCGAGCTGTCCGCCCTTGCCGGGCTCGATCTCGATGCAGTGGATGAAGGTGGCCGGGGGGATGAGGCGCAGGGGGAGCGAGAGGCCCGGGGTGAGCTGCTCCTGGGCGGTGTTGGTGCTCACGACCTTGTCGCCGACCTTGAGGCCGTCGGGGGCGAGGATGTAGGCGATCGACTTGTCGGCGTACTGGATGAGGGCCAGGTGCGCGGTGCGGTTCGGATCGTATTCGAGGCGGGTCACCGTGGCGACCTCGTCGATGCGCTCGCGACGGAAGTCGACGCGGCGGTAGAGCTTCTTGTGGCCTCCGCCGCGGCGGCGGGAGGTGATGCGGCCGTAGCAGTTGCGGCCGCGGGCGCGGTGGTTGCTCTCCGTGAGGGAGCGCTCGGGGCGGCCCTCGTGGAGGCCCTCGGTCTTCACGCGGACCAGGAAACGCTGGCCGGG
>JBJTIX010000321.1:0-5996 GCA_046095205.1 Opitutia bacterium | reverse complement strand
TCTATTGCCCTCCGCCCCCGCCTGCCTTTCGCTTCCGGCACCCCCGCCCCATGGAACGCCTGCTCGCCATCCTCCTGCTCGGACTGCTTTCGGGCTGCGCCTCCTACCGGGACCTCGCCTCGGAGCCCCTGCGCATGAGCCAGGACATCGCGGGCTTCGAGGAGGCCGACCGCGTCTCGCCGCCGCCGGCGGACGCGCTGCTGCTTTCGGGGGCCAGCACGATGCGCCTCTGGAAGTCGGCCCCGCAGGATTTCGCGCCGATGCCCCTCATCAACCGCGGCTTCGGCGGCTCCTACACCACGGAGGTGCTCGGCTACATGGAGCGCATCACCCTGCCCTACCACCCGCGGGTGGTCGTGCTGCACTGCGGCAGCAACGACATCAACGCGGGAGACTCCGCCGAGCGCGTCGTGGCCCGCGTCGAGGCCTACCTGGCCGGGCTGCGCAAGGTCTGTCCGGACGCCGCGCTGGTGATCCTCTCGACCACGCACGCGCCCTCCCGTCGCGCCAAGTGGGACGAGATGCGCCGGGCCGACGCGGGCTTCCGCCGCATCGTCGCCGAATCCCGGGGCGTGGCCTTCGTGGACATCAACGAGGCGCTCAACTTCCCCGGCGACGAACCCCGTCCCGGCATGTACCTGAAGGACGACCTCCACCCGACGGAGGCCGGCTATGCGGCGATGCTCAGGGTCATCCGTCCGGCGGTCGACGCCGCCTGGAAGGCCAACGCCGCGGCCCACAGCAGGTAATCCGGACGCGGAGGGCGGCCCGGGAAGATTGGCCTCCGTTCGCCTTTGCACTCCCGGTCGCATGGCACAACTGTCGCCGGTGATGTCGTCCTCCGCCGAGCAGCCCGCCGTGGAACGGTTCCCGAACGGGCCGTTCACGCGGTACATGATCGGGGAGGGCGTTTCGATGACCGGCACCTGGATGCAGGGTATGGCGCTCGGCTGGGTGATGACGGAGGTCGTGGCGCGGGACGGACTGCAACGCTACGAGGGCCTGCTGCAGGCCGCCCCGCACCTCGCCGGCGGCGTCGTGATGCTGCTGCTCTTCCGCGCGGGGGGCGCCTGCGCCGACCGCAACGACAAGCGCCTCATCCTGCAGGCCTGCCAGGTGGCACAGATCTTCTTCGCCCTGGCCATCGGCCAGCTCATCGCGCACGACGCCCTGCACACCTGGCACATCATCGCGGCGGCGGCCCTGCTCGGCGTGTCCAGCTCCTACGAGATGCCGGCCGCCGCCGCGATCGTGCCCGAACTTGTCGCCAAGGAGAACGTCAGCAAGGCCATCGCGATGGACCGCGCGGTCTTCCATGCGACGCGCCTGGTCGGTCCGGCCGACGAGGTAGCCCGCGGCGGCCGCTACGGCGCGCAGTGGGCGTTCTACCTGAACGCCGCCTCGTTCGTGGCGCTGATGGTCGCCTTGGCCACCCTGCCGCGACGGCCGCAGGGCACCGCGGAGGAGGAGCAGAAGCGTCAGGGAGGCGCCGGCGAGGGCCTGCGGCACGTGCGGCAGGACAGGCCGAGCCTCGCGATGGTCACCCTGCTCGCGACCAACACCCTCTTCGTCTTCCCGGTCATCATCGTGCTGCTCCCGCTCTACGCCCGGAACGACCTCGGGGCGAATCCCGAGCAGATGGGTCTGCTCATGCTCTGCTCCGGCATCGGCTCGGTGTCCGGCTCGCTCCTGATCATCCCGCTGCGGCCGGCCCTGCGCCGCCTGGCCATCCTGACGGGCATGGTGCTGGCGTGCGGCGCGCTCATCAGCCTCAGCCGGGCGGACGGCCTCGTCTGGGCGGGCGCTTCGCTCGTGGCCCTCGCCGTCGGGGTCTCGACGCTGGTCGGCCTAGCCAACACCATCGTGCAGGAGCGATCCCCCGCCGAACTGCGCGGACGCGTCTCGGCCGTCGCCGGGCTGAGCTTCTTCGGCTTCCTGCCGTTCGCCGCCATGATCATGGGGTGGATGACCGACCTCTTCCGACTCCGCAACGTGCTGCTCGGCTCAGCCGTCTGCTACGCCGTCATCGGCCTGCTCGTCATGCTCACCGTCGGCAGCAAGGTCACGGGCGAGAAGGAAGCTGAGGGTAATTAAATCAAAGGGAGACCGGAAACCGGACAGAATGCTGCGGTCGCATAACCCAGCCAATCATCCGTTATCCCTTTGAGTCCTGCCCCAAGGCAAGGCCGACCATCCTTACTCGGTCATTCGGCTTTATCGATTCAGTCCTCGATTCAGGCCTCAATGCAGTCATCGACTCGGTCCTCTGTAAAGTGGTGCACCCGTTGGGATTCGAACCCAAATCGCCGGCTTCGGAGGCCAGAATTCTATCCATTGAACTACGGGTACCGAAGGCCCAGAAAACCAGAGGGCGCCCGACAAGTCAACCCTCGGCCCCTCAGCGGGACTTCAAGTTGCGGTCGGCGAAATCGGCGTAGTTCTTCCAGTCCTCCAGGAGGATGTCGTGCTTGCCGGCACGGAGATGGTAGCCGACGGTCCGCCCGACGGGCTGGCCGACGGGCGGGAACTCCTTGGTGCCCAGGCCGGGCTGGCCGAGCACTTGATAGACCGGGTCGGCGTGCACGGCGCCGAGGAACTCGCCGAGAGGATCGGCCCAGCTGTCCTCGGAGGCGCTGGCGACGTAGAGCGGGCGCGGCGCGACGAGCGCGAGCAGGTAATGCGCGTCAACCGGCAGCTTGTCCTCCTTCTCGGAGAAGGTCTCGAAGCGCGCGGTGAACCAATGCGGGAAGCCGCGGCCAGGGTAATGCCCGGAGATGACGCCCACGGTCTCGCCGAAGATGCGCTTGTTGAGCGCGGCGCCGCCGCAGCCGGAGTTGTTCGAGATGACGAACGCGAAACGCCGGTCCTGCGCGCCGGCCCAGAGCGCGGCCTTGCCGAGACGCGAGTGGCCGTGCACGGCGGCGCGACCGGCGTCGACGGACGGGACCTTCTCGAGGACGTCAAGCATGCGTGAAAGGCCCCAGGCCCAGCAGCCGATGGCGCCCCATTCGCCGTCCTGCCACTTCGTGTTCACGCCGCCGGGCGAGATGGCCGCTCGGAAGCCTGACTTCCAGCCTTCGGGGTGATCAGGTTCGAAATCCCCGTAGTAGGCCGTGGCCGAGGCGTAACCGCGGTCAACGAGGGCCTCGAATTCCCAACGGCGCGCCTGGCCTCCGCGCTGCGCAGGGTCGGCCTGGTCCGTGCCCTTGAGCGCCCACTGCTTGGAGACCCAGCTCGCGGGGACGAAAACCCCGGGCTCCTCGGCGGTGGTGTGGTTGCCGCCGAAGTTGAGTCCGACGAAGACCGGAGCCGGACGCTTGGCCCCGTTGGGCACGTAGAGGAGCATGTCGAACGAGGGGCCCTGCTTTCCGATCGGCCAGACCTTGAACTGCGTGCGCGTGGCCTTGCCGCCGAAGGCGTCCTTGGACTGTTCCCGGACCTCGACCATGGCGTCGGCCTGCAGCCGGGCGGTGTCCGGCGTGCGGCCGAACATGTTCTCCTCGACGAGGCGGAAGACCTCCGGGCGTCGGACTTCGTTCCAGGTCTTCGCGTCGGTCACCTTGCGTCCGTCGGCGCAGACCAACGGATCGGGCAGCGTATACGGGGGCACCTTGGATTCCTCCTGCACGGTGGCGGGAATCGCGGCGCAAAGCATCAGGGACAGCAGCATGACGGCAGAATGTGTTACGCCTGACCGTCGGGCAAGCGGCCAATGCTAACGGTCCCAGACCTCGAAGTCGTATTCCAGCCCCTCATGGACACCGTGCCGCTTCGAGACGAGCTTTGTGAAATGTCTCTGCCAGTCAGAGGGGAAGCGCCGGTCGCCCTCGAAATCGCGGTGGATGCGGGTGATGAGAAGCCTCGAGCACAGGGGCACGCCTTCGGCGTAGATGCGTTCACCGCCGGTGATCCAGACCGGCCCCGGCCAAGGCATGCCCTGCGCGACGCGCACGGCATCCTCGAGCGTCGTCGTGCGCTCGGCGCCCGGGAAGCGCTTGGCGGGGTCGCGTGAGACGACCACCGTCCCGCGTCCGGGCAGGGCCTTGCCCAGCTCGGCATAGCACGCCGGACCTTCGATCATGACCCCTCCCTCGGTCTGCTTCATGAACCAGTCGAGGTCCTCCGGGATGTGCCAGGGCAGCCGGCCGCCGGACCCGATCACCCCGTTGCGGGCCACCGCCACGATGCACTGGATGGGCTTGGGCGCGGGCATGACCCAAGGGTTGTGAACAACTCGTCCGGGCGCAAGCGGCACCCCCCGCTGATTGACACCCGCCTACCCCCCCGCCAAGGTCGTCGGATGATTACCTGGCTGCAGGGTGCCACCTCCAAGCACCACCGGACGATCTTCAGCTTCCTGCTGGTGATCATCGTCGCCTCCTTCGTCTTCTACGGATTCGCCGGCCGGAACGGCCTGAGCCAGGCCGGCTCCTACATGTACATGGGGGTGGACCTCAACGACCCCCTCGTCCGCGAGCGCCACCGCGACTCCGTGGTCTTCGCCATGCTGACCACCCGCCGGCCCGAACAGTCCGGCCTCGACCGCCGCGTGGCCGAGCTGGCGCTCGCCGACACGCTGAACGTGCCCTCGCCCTCCCCGACCGAGATCCGCCGCATCGCCCGTGACCTGACCGCCGGCCCCGACTCGAAGAACCCCGGCGAGGCCCTCACCAGCTTCATCCAGATGGCGAGCAAGCAGATCGACGCCTCCGAGGAGGAGACCCGCGCCCGATTCGAGACCTACATCGTCGACACCTGGCGCATCAGCCGGACCCGCGCCGCGCTTTCCGGCCCCGGACACGCCACCTCCGCCCAGCTCAGGCGCCTCCTCGAGCGCGAGCGCGCCCTTTGGACCGTCGACGCCGCCACCTTCTCCCCGGCCGCCTTCAAGACCGAGGTGAAGGACGACGAGGCCAAGGCCAAGGCGGCCTTCGAAGCCAGCAAGGAGTCCTTCCGCATCCCCGCGCGCCTCAAGGCCACGATGGTGCTCATCCGCAACACCGAGACGGACAACTCCAAGGTCTCCGACGAGGACATCGTGACCGGCGCCTACAACTACGCCGAGAAGCTCAAGCTTGAGGCCGGCAAGATCCAGGAGGAGGCCCTCAAGCGCCGCCCCGAGATCGAGAAGCTCATCCGCCAGGAAAGAGCCGCCCTCGCCCTGTCCGGCATCGTCTCCGACGAGCTTGCCGACCGCTTCCCCAACGAAAGCACCAAGGCCTCCGACCCCGCCTTCGCCGCCTGGCTGAAGTCCCGCTCCGCCGTGCTCACGCCCGTGCCCGAATTCGAGGCGGGCGCCACGCCCTCGGCCGCCCTGGCTCCCGCCGAATCCCTCCGCTACCTGTCGACGATGCCCGCCGGCGAATGGCGCACGGACGTCTACCGCACCACCGAGGGCGCCGTCTTCCTCTACGTCAACTCCCGCACCGAGTCGCGCCTCCCGGCCTTCGACGAGGTGAAGGACAAGGCGCTCGCATCCTGGCGCGAATCCGAACGTCAGCGGCTCATCGCCGTCGAAGTCTCCCGGCTCTCCAAGGCCCTCCTCGCGGACCAGACGGCCGGCAAGGGCTTCGCCGACAGCGCCAAGGCCCTCGGCCTCGTCCTCTCGACCCCCGCGCCCGTCGCCGCCTTCGCCGCCCCCGAGTCCAACGCGGGCACCATGGAGGACACCGCCCAGGTCGTCGAGACGGCCGGCATCGGCAAGGTGGCCGGTCCGGTGCGCACCCGCTCCGGCGACTACGTCGTCCTGCGCGCCGCCAACCGCGACGTGCCCGCGGCCGACCCCAAGAAGGACGACCCCGCGCCCATCCTGCAGCGCATCGGCGAGCGCAACGCCTTCCTCACCGGCACCGGCCTCCTGCGCGACCTCACGCCCCAGCCCGAGGCCGCACAGCAGCCCCGCTGACGCTCCGCGCGGCCCTTTCGGACCCCTCCGGAGGCCCCGCCCCGGAGGGGTTCGCTTTTTCCGCCCCTTCCTGCTTTACCTACCCCTGCCC
>JBJTIX010000320.1:0-9971 GCA_046095205.1 Opitutia bacterium | reverse complement strand
TGGCTTCCTGGGGCTTCTCCTTGGCGGTGTCGGGGATGATGATGCCGCCCTTGATTTCTTCGGCTTCCTCGATGCGCTGCAGAAGGACGCGGTCACCGAGGGGCTTGACGGAGGGTTTGGTGTTCTTGGCCATGTTGGTTGGGTTTGGGTAGAGGTAGCGTCCGGGTGGACTTCCGCACAAATGCAGAAGGGATGCCAAAACCGACCGGCCCGGGATTAGCAACCGATTACGGGGTTTTTTTAAGGTCGGAAGCCGGGACGGGTCCAATTGAGCCCAGTTTGCCCCGCTATTCCGGGACAGGGTGTCCCAAGGCCGGGAGGAGCGGTGTCACACCGGGCTCAGGCCAGGTCGCCGGTGCCGGACTCGGGCTCCTTCAGCTGCTCGCCCCAGCCCAGGATCCTCGCCTGGGCGCCGACATGCTCCGCCTTGGCCTTGTCCCCCCGCTCCATCCAAATGCGGGACAGCGAGGTGTGGGCGTGGATGTCCTTGGGTCGCAGGGCGAGCGCACGCTCCCCGGCCGCGAGGGCCTCGTCGAGGCGGCGGGACGCGAAGTGGATCTCCGCGGCGGCGAGCCAGGCCTCGAAGCAGCCGGCGTCGGCCCGGAACGCCGCCTCCAGGCAGGCGAGCGCGGCGGCCTCGTCGCCGACCGAGAAATGGAAGGCGGCCTCGTCGGCCAGCCGCACGGCCTCTTCGCCCTGAGCGCTCATGCGCCGATGCTCCACCGGCGGCGGAGATGCGCAAGCGCTCCTTTCGCCTTGGAAACGAACCGATGCGGGGCAACCCTGCCTCATGGACCCAAGATACGGCAGGCTGGCGGATGTGCTCTGCGGCTTCTCCACCCGGCTCAAGAAGGGCGAGAACGTCCTCATCGACGCCCACGACGTGCCGGAGGACTTCGTCATCGCCCTCATCCGCGCCGCCCGCGAACGCGGCGCCACGCCGATGGTCAACCTCCAGAAGGCCCGCGTCGGGCGCGAGATGGTCAAGGGGGGCTCGAGGCAGCAGTTCAAGCTGGCGGCGGACCACGAGCTCGCCCGCATGAAGAAGATGCAGGCCTACATCGCCGTCCGCGGCTCGGACAACATCTTCGAGGGCAGCGACGTCCCGGCCGCCCAGGCCCGGCTCAACGGCGAGATCATGCGACCGGTGCTCGACCATCGCGTCAACAAGACCAAGTGGGTCGTGCTGCGCTGGCCGACGCCCTCCATGGCCCAGCAGGCCAAGATGAGCACCGAGGGCTTCGCCGACTTCTACTTCCGCGTCTGCACGCTGGACTACTCCCGCATGATTCCGGGCATGGAGGCGCTGAAGCGGACCATGATGAAGACGGACGAGGTGCGCATCACCGGCCCGGGGACGGACCTGAAGTTCAGCATCAAAGGCATGAACGCCATCCCCTGCGGCGGTGAGTACAACATCCCCGACGGAGAGGTCTTCACGGCGCCGATCAAGGACTCGGTCAACGGCACGCTGCAGTACAACTGCGCGACGATCTACCAGGGCGTCTCGTTCGAGAACATCCGCCTGGTCTTCCGCAAGGGCAGGATCGTGGAAGCCACCGCGAACAACACCAAGCGTCTCAACGAGATCCTCGATACCGACGGCGGCGCCCGCTTCATCGGCGAGTTCGCCATCGGCTTCAACCCGCACATCCTCAACCCGATGCAGGACATCCTGTTCGACGAGAAGATCGCGGGTTCCTTCCACTTCACGCCCGGCAAGTGCTACGAGACGACCGATAACGGGAACCACTCGTCCATCCACTGGGACATGGTCTGCATCCAGCGCCCCGAATACGGCGGCGGGGAGATCCGTTTCGACGGCAAGCTGATCCGCAAGGACGGCCTCTTCGTCCCCAAGGAGCTGCAGAAGCTCAACCCGGCATACCTCCTCGGTAAGGCCCGATAAGATGGCCAGCCCCCAGAAGCCAGGGAAGTCGCGGCCCAAGCGCATCGGCTCCCGCCCCCAGGGCCGCACCGCCAAGGCGCTCAGGCGCAAGGCCAAGCCCGCCCCGCACGTGCCCTACGCCGCCCGTCCGGCCAAGGCGCCCGTCGAGGAGGCCCGCCCGGATGAGATCTTCAAGACCCGCATCCCGGGCGAGTTCGAACCCGCCCGCGCCGACAAGATCATCGCCACGCTCCTCGACGGCGTCAGCCGCTCCCGCGTGCAGAAGGCCCTCGACCTCGGCATGGTGAAGGTGAACGGCCAGCCGGCCGACTGCCGCACGGTGCTCAGCCCCGGCGACGCCATCGAGGTCGCCCTGCCCTCCCCCGGCGAGCCCACCGCGCGCCCCGTGAAGATGGCCCTCGAGGTCGTCTTCGAGGACGCCCACATCATCGCGGTCAACAAGCCCGCCGGCCTGCTCACGCACCCGGTCCAGGGCTCCGACGAGGTCTCGATCGTCCACGGCCTGCTCCATCACACCAAGGGCAAGCTCGCCCCCGCCGGCGGCGCGCCCCGCCCGGGCGTCGTGCACCGTCTCGACCGCGAGACCTCGGGCATCATCGTGCTCGCGAAGACCGACAAGGCCGACCACGCGCTCGTCGCCCAGTTCGCCGAACGCACCGCGCAGAAGGAATACCTCGCCCTCGTCGACAAGGCCCCGCGCCTGCTCTCCGGCGTCATCAACGCAGGCATCGACCGCCACCGCACCGTCCGCGTGCGCATGGCCGTGCGTGAAGACGGCCGCGAAGCCGTCACCGACTGGCGCGTGGAGGAAAAATACGGCGAGCAGGCCGCACTGATCCGCGCCTTCCCGCACACCGGCCGCACGCACCAGATCCGCGTCCACCTCGCCCACATCGCGCACCCGATCCTGGGCGACCGCACCTACGGCAAGTTCGACGTCCCGGCCTTCGCCGGCTGGCCGATGCCCCGCGTGATGCTACACGCCCACAAGCTCACCCTGGCGCACCCCCAGACGGGGAAGGAGCTCGTGCTCTCGGTGGAGCCGCCCAAGGACTTCTCCGCCCTCCGGGGCTGGCTGGCCGGCAAGTTCGGCCGCAAGGCCTACTCCGCTTCGGCGTGAATCAGGCGGTGCGTCCGTGATGCCCGTCGCGCTTGCGGTGTTCGGGCATGTCGGGCTCGACGTGGACGAGCACGGAAACCACCTCAGGATGGGACTTCAGGATGTCGGCCTTGATCCGGCCGGCGATGGCATGCCCCTCGGCCACGGTGGCGGTCTCGGCCACCTGCAGGTGGAAATCGACCTCGAAGCGGTCGCCCAGACGCCGGGCCCGGAAGGCGTGAAAGCCCTTGGCGCCCGGCGCGGCGAGGATGTGCTCGCTGAGGTCGCGGAGCACGGACTCGGCGGGCGCGCGGTCGGTCAGGTCTGAACAGGCGCCCCAGAAGATCTTGAGTCCCTCCGAGCCGAGCCATCCGGCCAGGAAGATCCCCACGACCTTGTCGAGCGCCGCCCATTCCGGACGCAGGTTCGCCACCACGACCGCCAGGAGCGCCAGCAGGGAGGCCACGGCGTCGGCCCGGTGGTCCATGGCGTTGGCGAGCAGAAGGCGCGAGCCAAACCGCTCCGCCTGCCGCCGGGCGTAGCGGTAGAAGACCTCCTTCACGACCAAGGCCACGCCGGCCACCCAGGCCGCGGCGACGCCGGGCACTTCCGCCGTTCCGCCGGCGACGAGCGCACGCAGCGAATGCCAGGCGAGGCCCACGCAGAAGGCCAGCACCACCGAGGAGATGAGCAGCGAGGCCAGGGTCGAGACGCGGTGATGACCGTAGGGGTGGTCCTCGTCCTTCGGCAGGTCGGCGTAGCGCAGGCCGACGAACGCGGCCACGTCCGTGGCGATGTCGACCAGCGAATGGACGCCGTCGGCGATGAGCGCCTGTGACGCGGCGAAGAAGCCGACGGTCAGCTTGGCCGCGGCCATGACGACGTTGACGGCCAGGCTGAGGGCGGTGGTCAGCCCGCCCGCGCGCTGCAGCTCCGTGGTCATTTGGGCGAGTTGGCCCTGATCAGCTCGGCTTCGGCCGGCCAGTCGATGGGCACGAGCCGGGCGGACGACACCGCAGGGTGTCCGTTGAGCTCGCGCACGAGATTCTCGAGCGTGGCCCAGGGCGCGCCGCCCGGAAGCCGCCGCCAGGCGTCAAGGCGCAGGATCGCCTCCTCGTGTCCGGCCCATTCCGTGGCCGTGTCGCCCGACTGAAGGACGACCTCGGAGGCCTTGCGGCCGGGACGGAGCTTCAGGGCGATGCGGTCGGCATAGGCGAACTCATGCGAGGCGACCGGTCCGGCCTCCGCAAGGGCGACGCCGGCCGCATAGGTCTCCTTCACCAGCAGGTCCTCCTCGGGCAGCTCGCGCCCCTTGTCGTCATAGCGACGGCGTCCGCCGGTCACGAGCGTGCGCACCTTGGAGCCGTCGGGACGGGTCTGCACGGACTCGTGCTTCACATAGTGGCCGTAGAAGCCCCGGGAGGTCGCGGCGTAGTCATACATCATGCCCGGCAGACTGAGGGAGTCGCGCACCTGGCGGCGACGGTCACGCTCGGGCTGGGAACGGGAATTGAAGCCGAAAAGCATCCCGACGCCCAGGAGGACGCCGACCATGAACAGGATGAACCTTTCCCTCTGACCCATGCCGCATCTTCCCTTCCGGGAGGTCCGGGGCAAGCCGTCAAAAGGGCGGTTTGGAATTGGAAACACGGCCGGGTCAGGCCAGAAACAGCGCATGCCCGAGGCGACCGTTGAGACCCGCGTACGTTTCGCCGAGACCGACGGCATGGGCGTGACATACCACGGCAACTACCTGCCCTGGTTCGAGATGGCCCGCGTGGCCCTGCTCGACTCGCTCGGCATCCCCTACCGTGACCTCGAACGCGAGGGCTTCCTGCTGCCCGTGCTCGAGACGGGACTCACCTACCACCGGCCCTCGAGGTTCGATGACCGCATCCGCATCACCGTGACCTTGGCCGAGAAGCCCAAGGCCCGGCTCCGGCTCGCCTACCGGGTCGAGCGCGAGGGCGAACTGCTCGTCGAAGGCTTCACCGTGCACGCCTTCGTGAACAGGGAGTTCAAGCCCGTGCGCCCGCCCGACCGGGTCGAAGAGGCCATGCGGAGGGCGTTCGGCTCCTGACCGATGAAGATCGCGGCGGCAGCCCTCGGGCCGTTCGAGACCAACGCCTACCTGGTCACGGCCGAGAACGGCAAGGACTGCTGCGTCATCGACGCACCGAAGGGGGCCGGAACGCTGCTGCTGGAGGAGATCCGCCGGCAGGGGCTCAACCTCACCCACCTGCTGCTCACCCACGGCCACTGGGACCACATGTGCGACGGGCATCTTTTTGCCGCCGCCGGAGCGGAGGTCGTCGCGCACAGGGACGACCAGCAGCTCATCGAGAACATCGAGGCCTACAGGAACCGCTACCGCGCGATGATGCCGACGCTGGCGGACGAGGACTTCCGGTCGGTGAAGGTGGACCGCTGGGCGGACGAGGGAGACGCCGTCGAGACCTGCGGACACCGTCTCGAGGTGCGGCACGTGCCGGGACACTGCCCCGGCAGCCTGCTGTTCTACGCCGCCGACCACAAGGTCGCCTTCGTCGGCGACGCGATCTTCCGCGGCTCGGTGGGCCGCACCGACCTCCCCAACGGGGACTGGAACCAGCTGCTGACCTCGATCCGAAGCCGCATCTACACCCTGCAGGACGACGTCGTCCTGCTCCCGGGACACGGCGGACAGACCACCGTAGGCGCCGAGAAGCAGACCAATCCCTACGCCAGGCCCTAGCCCGCGTGCCCACGCCCTGCCCCTTCCTGCCCTCCTGCGGACGCGCCCTTTCCTGGCGCGACCTGAATGCGCTGCGGGAGGACCGCGGGGAGGAGCTCTACCGGCTCTGCCTCGAATACGCGCAGCAGCTCTGGCTGGACGACCTGCCTGCGCGGGCGCTGCTCGCCGTCGACCGGGCCCTCTACTGCGACGTGAAGGACGACGCCGAGGCGCTCAGGGAGCACCCCATGCCCTACCGCACGGTCGGCTGGATGGTGCGACAGCCCTCGGACTCCTTCGCCGGCAACGCCCGGGTGCACTACCAGCACCTGGCCGACCGCGTGAAGGGCGAACGGGCCGACCTCAGGAAGTGGCGCGCGTGGGCGGCGTGGGCGGTGGTCAGGGCTGCGCGCCCCGACCTGCCGGGCGACCCCAGGCACGTCGTCACGGAACCGTCGCACGAGGAGATACTGCGCAACCTCGGTACCTTCGGCCTGCGGGGAGAGACCGCCGAGTGGCTGCGCGCCCTCGACGATCAGCGCACGAGGTCGGCCGAGACGGACACCTCCATGCCGCCCATCCCGCCCACGCGCACGGTCTGACCGGGAGCGAGCGTGACGGTGGTGTTCACCTCGGTGGCCGAGGCGGAGATGAGAGACTTGTTGAGCGAGAGCTCATGCTTGGCGGCGCCCTGCGTGATCACCAGGACCTGCGTCGCGGGATCGTAGGATTCCAGCTTCCAGCCGTTGATGGCCCGACCGAGGGGGACCCAGCGGCGGTTGCCCGTGGAGTCGCTGAGCGAGAATAGCTTTTCCTTGGGCAGCGCGGAATAGAAGGCGGGGATGCCGTCCTTGCGGACCGAGGCGGCCCCGCTCTTGGCCTCCTTCTTCGACTCCTTCTTGGCCTCCTTCTCATCCACCGGCTGCTTGGCGCTGTTGAGCACCACGCGCATGGCGACGGTGATCTCGTTGGTGGAAGGGTTGTAGGTCGGCGTGGCCGACATCTCGAGGGCGTTCTCCGGAGGCTTCCCGTCGGGGCCGGGCTTGCCGCCGTTCGCCTGGATCTGAACGCGGGCCTCGGTGCCGGAGACGGACGTGACCGAAGGGGTCGAGAGGACGTCGGTCTTCCCGTTCTTGTCGGGATGGCTGACGGTGGCGCGGATGCGGATCTGGGCGGGAGGAGCCGGGGGCGCCACCTTGACCACGGGCGCTACGGGGGCCTGAACGACCTCCTGGACCTCCTGGGCGGCAAGCGTGGCTACCGCCAGCAGGTGGGCGGACAGGAGAATGCGGGTCGTCATCGGGGTTCGCTGGCAGTTAAACCCCTGGACGGCCCTTAGGTTTCAGAGCCGACGGAACACCAGGGAGGCGTTATGTCCGCCGAAGCCCAGGTTGTTCGAAATCGCCACGTCCACCTTGCGCTGGCGGGCGGCGTTGGGGGTGTAATCCAGGTCGCAGTCGGGGTCCGGATTCTCGTAATTGATCGTCGGGGGGATGACTCCGTGGTGTATGGCCAGGCAGCAGACCGCGGCCTCCACGCCGCCGGCGGCGCCGAGCAGGTGGCCGGTCATCGACTTCGTCGAGGAGATGGAGATGGCGCGGGCGCCTTCGCCGAACACCCGCTTGATGGCCAGGGTCTCGCAGCGGTCGTTGATGGGCGTCGAGGTGCCGTGGGCGTTGATGTAGCCGACCTGCTCCTTCTTGACGCCCGCCTCGGCGAGGGCGCGGTCGAGGCAGAGCGCGAGCCCCTTCCCCTCCTGGTCCTGGCCGGTGATGTGGTAGGCGTCGCAGGTGGCGCCGTAGCCGGCGAGCTCGCAGTAGATGCGTGCGCCGCGGGCCTGGGCGTGCTCGAGGGACTCGATCACCAGCACGCCGGCGCCTTCCCCCATCACGAATCCGTCGCGGAGCTTGTCGAACGGGCGGGACGCCTTGTCGGGCGTGTCGTTGAAGTCGGTCGACATCGCCTTCATGTTGCAGAAGCCGGCGTAGCCGAGGCGCGTGATGGCGGCCTCGGAGCCGCCGGAGAGCATGATGTCGGCGTGGCCGTCGCGGATGTGGCGCAGGGCCTCGCAGAGGGCGTGGGAGCCGGAACCCCAGGCGGAGACGACCCCGAAATTGACGGACTTGGCCTTGAACTCGATGGCGACCACGCCCGCGGCGATGTTCGCGATGAGCGAGGGAATGGTGAAGGGCGAGACGCGGCCCGGGCCGCGCTCAAAGAGCACGCGGGACTGGTTCTCGATGGTCTCCATGCCGCCGATGCCGGAACCGATGATCACGCCGAAACGCTCGGGCACCAGCTTGGAGGTGTCGACCTTGGCGTCCTCGATGGCGAGACGGGAAGCGGCGACGGCGAGCTGCGTGTAGCGGTCGTTGCGCTTGGCCTCCTTGGGGTCCATGTACTTGCCCGGGTCGAAGTCGCGCACCTCGGCGCCGACCTTGGACGGGAAGTCCGTCGGGTCGAAACGCGTCACGCGGGCGATGCCAGAGCGCCCCTTGGTCAGGGAGCCCCAGAACTCGTCCAGCGTGCTGCCCAGCGCCGAAACCGTGCCGATGCCCGTTACGACGACCCGGCGATTCTGGCTGGCGTTGGCGCTCACTGTGCGGCCCTAGGAGGGACCTGCGCGGTCACTTGGTCGCGTGGGCCTTCAGATGCTGGATGGCGTCTCCGAGCGTCTTGATGCCCTGCGCCTTGTCTTCGGGGATCTGGATGCCGAACTCATCCTCGAAGGCCATGATGATCTCGACCAGGTCGAGGGAGTCGGCCTTGAGGTCGCCCTGGAAGGTGGCCTCGGGCTTCAGCTGTTCGTCGGTGACGTTGAGCTGCTTCTTCACGATGTCCTTGACGCGCTGTTCGATGTTTTCGGGCATAAGAGAAGGTTTTTGGTGGTTTTGGGGTGTCAGATAGCCATTCCACCGTCAACCGAAAAGACCTGTCCGGTCACGTAACCCCCCTCTTCCGAGGCAAGGTAGTCGACCATGGCGGCGATGTCCGTCACGGAGCCGAAACGGGCCAGGGGGATGAAGGACAGGATCTTCTGCTTCACCTCCTCGGGCAGTTCGTCGGTCATGTCGGTGGTGATGAAGCCGGGGGCGACCGCGTTGGCGGTGATCGAGCGCCCCGCCAGCTCACGGGCGAGCGTCATCGTCAGGCCGTGGAGGCCCGCCTTGGCGGCGGCGTAGTTGGCCTGACCCGCGTTGCCCTGCACGCCGGTGACGGAGGAGATGCTGATGATCCGTCCCCAGCGCTTGCGGGTCATCGGACGCACGAGGCCCTTGGTCCAGTAGAAGGCGGAGGAGAGGTTGGTGGAGATCACGTCGTTCCAATCCTGCTCGGTCATCGCCATGACGAGCTTGTCGCGGGTGATGCCGGCGTTGTTGACGAGGATTTCGACGGCGCCGAACTCGGCGACGATCGTCTCGCAGGCCTTGGCGACCGCGGCGGGGTCGGAGACGTCGACCTGGTAGGCCTTGGCCTTGAGACCCTTGGCGACGATGTCGGACGCCACGGCCTCGCAGGTGGCGGACTTGGAGACGCAGAGGACGGTGTGCCCGTGGGCGGCGAGCCGCTCGGCGATGGCCTTGCCGATGCCCCGGCCGGCTCCGGTGACGAGGGCGACGCGGGGGGTGTGCGTGAGATGCATCGAGGAAATATGTGGTCGGGGCGGGCGCGTTAGGCAAGCGGCTAAGCGGCCTCAGTAGACATCCCGCTGGTAACGGCCGTCCTTCTTGAGCTGCTTGACCCACTCGGCGGCGGCCTCCGGCGTCATGCCTCCCTGTTCCGCCACGATGGCATGGAGGGCGGCGTCGACGTCCTTGGCCATGCGCTTGGCGTCGCCGCAGACGTAGAAGGCGGCGCCGGAGGACAGCCACTTCCAGAGCTCGGCGGCGTTCTCCCGCATCCGGTCCTGCACGTAGACCTTGCGGTCCTGGTCGCGGGAGAAGGCAGTGTCGAGACGGGTGAGCGCGCCGGTGCGCAGATGCTCCGCCCACTCGTCGGCGTAGAGGAAGTCGTGGTCCTTGCGCTGGTCGCCGAAGAAGAGCCAGGCGGGGCTGCGCACGCCGCGGGCGGCGCGCTCCTGCACGAAGCTCCGGAACGGGGCGACGCCGGTGCCGGGGCCGACCATGATGACGGGCACGGAGTCGTCGGCGGGCAGGCCGAAGTGGGACTCGGCCACGAAGACGGGCAGGTCGGCCTCGCCGAGGCGCGCGCGGTCGGCCCGGTAGGTCGAACAGACGCCCTCGCGGCGG
>JBJTIX010000319.1:0-2745 GCA_046095205.1 Opitutia bacterium | reverse complement strand
GGCGCCAAGCTGAGCCTAATCGCTGACTTCATCGGCTACCACCTAGCAAACCGCTGCGGCGCCGCCCTCGCCGGCGACGAGGCCCCAGTGAAGAAATACCCGGTATGGCTTGCCGGCCGCCCCGCCGAGCTCCACCTCCGCCCTCGCGGCGGCGACTTTTACGTGCTGCACGAGATCTTCGGCCGCGGCCTTTTCGCGGCCCGCGATGAACTCGCCGCGGTCATAGACCTCTCCCGCGTGCGCAGCTTCCTGGACCTGGGCGCGAATGTGGGCTTGGTCTCATTCTATTACGCAGGCCTCTTGCCCTCGGCGAAGTTCGTGTGCGTCGAGCCCGATGCCGTCAACTTTCGGATTCTTTCAGCCAATCTGGCCGCCTTAGGCGACCGGACCGTGCTGGTTGAGGGCGCCGCAGCGGCCATTGCCGGCTTCCTATCCGTAGACGTGACGGGTCAGAGCTACCGTAAACGCCTCTCCGCTGAGGGCTCGGTCAAGGTGCGTGCCCTCACGGTGGCCGAAATCATGGCGGCCGGCGGGCTCAGCCAAATCGACCTGCTCAAGATCGACATCGAGGGCGCGGAAAAAGTGCTGCTCACGGGTGACCTCGGGTGGCTTTCCGCAACCACAGCGCTACTGATCGAGATTCACGACGACTTTCTCGAGACTGACCTCCGCCGGGTGCTCGAGCCGAAGGGCTTTAGCGTGAAACGTCTCAGCGTGGGGGAGAACTTCCTTGCCATCAGAAAGTAAAAAGTCGGCCGTATTTCTGGACCGCGACGGGACGCTGAACAGCGCCCTTCCGGGCGCGGACGGCACCCGTCCGCCGCACACGGTCGAGGAGTTCGAGCTCCTGCCCGGCGTCGAGGAGGGCTGCCGGGCGCTCCGCTCCGCCGGCTACCTGCTCGTCGTCGTGACCAACCAGCCCGACGTCGGCCGGGGCGAACTGAGCCGTGCGGCCGTCGAGGCGATCAACGCGCGCCTGGCCCGGCTCCTGCCGGTCGAGAGGGTCGAGGTCTGTTACGACCCCGGACGCGGCGAACCCTCCGAATTTCGCAAGCCCAGGCCGGGCATGCTGCTGAAGGCGGCCGGCGAGCTCGGCCTTGACCTCGCGCGCTGCTGGATGGTCGGAGACCGCTGGCGCGACGTCGACTGCGGACGCAACGCCGGCGTGCGCACCATATTCATCGACGCCGGCGCCGCCGAGCCCCTGCGGTCAAAGCCCGACTTCACCGTGCGCGACTTCTCCGCCGCGGTCTCCGTCATCCTCGGAAACTGAACCCACTTACCACGATCATGCCCCTCTCCGCCCTCCCCATCAAGATCTTCGCCGACGGCGCCAGCCTCGAAGGCATCGCCGAATACTGCCGCAAGGACTACATCGCCGGACTGACCACCAACCCGACGCTGATGCGCAAGGCCGGAGTCTCCGACTACGAGAAGTTCGCCCGGGCCGCGCTGGAGATCGTCGGCGGCAAGCCGATCTCCGTCGAGGTCTTCTCGGACGTGCTGCCCGAGATGCGGCGCCAGGCGCTGCTCATCCGCCGGTGGGGTCCCAACGTCTTCGTCAAGGTGCCCGTCACGAACACCCGCGGCGAATCCACCGCCGGCCTCGTGGCCGACCTTGCCGGGGAGGGCGTCCAGCTCAACGTGACCGCGCTCCTTACGCTCGACCAGGTGCGCACGGTGGCCGCCGCGCTCAATCCCGCCGTGCCCGCCGTGATCTCCGTGTTCGCCGGACGCGTCGCGGACACCGGCGTGGACCCCGAGCCCCTGATGCGCGCCGCCAGGGACGTCCTGGCGCCGAACCCCTCGGTCGAGCTCCTTTGGGCCAGCGTCCGGGAGGTGTTCAACATCCATCAGGCGGTCCGCTGCGGGACGCCGATCGTCACGGTCACGCACGACGTCCTCGCCAAGGCCATCCAGATGGACGGCCGTGAGCTGGGCGCGCTCTCCCTGGACACCGTGAAGATGTTCCGCAACGACGCGCTGGCCTCCGGCTTCTCCCTCTGAAGCTCCGGTCCGCGCCCGGCGGCGCGGACGCACCCCTGGAAAACATCCCCTGGATATCGGCCCAGATCGGCATCAACGGCGGCTTCTTCGTGCCGCGGCTGCTCGCCCGGCACGGACGGCTCGCCCGCATGATCGTCCCGCTCTGGTGTCCGCCGGGCGCCTGGGGCACGGCCCTGCTGCGCAGGGCCTACTGGAATGCGCCCAACGTCTACCATCCCGAACTCAGGGACGCGCCGGTCAGCACGATGCTGGCCGCGAAGCGTCGCTTCGAGGCGGGCAGGATTCTCTCGCGCGAGCCCCGCGCCTCCTGGGAGTCCATCGGCCGTAGCAACCGCGCCTACGAGAGGGCGCTCATCGCAACGCTGCGCTCCCCGGACCTCGCCGCCGTGATGCGGGGCCGTCCGGGCATATTCATCTCGTGGAGCGACATCTCGCTCGACGCGATCAGGTTCTTCCATGCGGCCGGCTGGAAGACGGTTACCATGCAGCTGAACTGCGGCCGGCTGGAGGAGGACATCGTCGCCGCCGAGTGCGCGCGTCACCCCGCGATGGCGGAGAGGCATTTCCGCGCGCCGGTCGGGTTCCACGAACGGACGCTGCAGGAATACCGGGAGACGGATCACGTGATCTCCAACTCGGCCTGGGGGAGGGAATACCTGGTTTCGAACGGAGTCCCGCAGGAAAAGATCTCGCTCGTGCCCTTCGCCTACGAGGGCGCTTCCGGGCGCGATGTCCGAC
>JBJTIX010000318.1:0-4792 GCA_046095205.1 Opitutia bacterium | reverse complement strand
AACTACTGCGCGCTGCTTTTTCTCGAGGACACCAAGCTCGGTCGCAACGTCGTGCCCGAGGAGCTGCCGGCCGAAGCGATGAAAGGCGTGAACGTCGCCTGCGACGGTCTTCTCCGGACGATGGTCCGCTCGCTCGGCGTGCGCACGGTTGTCGGGGTGGGCGGGTATGCCGAGGACCGGGCCAAGGAGGCGTTGCAGGGCCTGGATATCCGGTTCGCGAGGGTGCCGCATCCCAGCCCTGCCAATCCTGTCGCCAACCGCGGGTGGTCCCAGGCGGCCGAGACGGCCCTGAAGGGGCGGGGGGTCTGGGCCTGATGGGGCTGCTCGGTGAGGCGCTTTCACGTCCCGGCATACGGGGCGCGCTGTGGCGTGCATGGTATCCCTTCTTCTCCCGCAGGATCGCCGGACGCGGGGTGGATTTCCTGAACTACGCCTTCGAGCCCCTTGATGGCGGGCGGATCGCGCTCGCCGAGGCCGACGAGCCCTGCCGTCACAACATCCAGCTCTACGCCCATGTCGTCGGAGCTGCCGAGTTGCGCGGCTGTCGCGTTCTCGAGGTGAGCTGCGGGCATGGCGGTGGCGCTTCCTGGATCGTGCGCACCTTTCAGCCCGAATCCTACGTGGGCCTCGATTTGAATCCCGAGGCGGTGCGCCATTGCCAGGCCAGGCACCGTGCGCCCGGGCTGACGTTCGTGCGAGGAGACGCCCAGGCTCTGCCTTTCGCCGATGGGTCTTTCGACGCCGTTGTTAACGTGGAGGCCTCCCACTGCTACCCCGACTTCGCTGCGTTCGTCGACGAAGTGGCGCGGGTGCTTCGTCCCGGCGGTAGATTTCTTCACGCCGACCTCCGGCATGCCGGAGGGGTGGGGGAGTGGGTCGGAGTCCTTGGCCACCATCCTCGGCTGAGACTTGATGCGATGCGACTCATCACCCCCGAAGTCCTGCGGGGCATGGAGGCCATCTCGGACCGCCACGCTGCCCTCGTACGGGAATGCGTGCCCTGGCCCCTGAGGCGGCTGGCGTCCGATTTCGCCGGCATCAAGGGTTCGCTGCCCCACCGCGCCCTTGGCGCCGGGGATCTCGACTATCGTTCCTTCCGGCTGATCCGGACCTGAGGGTCAGTTCTTAACAGCGGCGGCCTTGCCGATGTTCACGCTGCCGCACAGTTCCGCGTGCGCGCGATGCCACGCCACCGTGCGACGGAGGCCCTCGGCCAGATCCACCTTGGGGGACCAGCCGATCTCACGCTGCGCCTTGCGCCGGTCGGCCTGGGTCGACTGCATGTCGGAGCGGTCACGGGCGTCGCCCAGACGGACATAGTCCTTGGCGCCGACCTGGCGCTCGATCTCGGAGATCAGCGCGTTGATGGTCGTGGGCCGACGACCGCCGCCGAGGTTGATGATGCGATGGCCCTCGCGGGCGTTCTTCCAGCGGTGGGCGGCGAGGACCGTGCCGCGGGCGATGTCGTCGACGTAGGTGAAGTCGCGGTTCTGCTTCCCGTCGCCCGTGACGGTGATGGCGGTGCCGCGGCGGACGCCTTCGATGAAGCGGAAGACGCTCATGTCGGGGCGTCCGGCCGGACCGTAGACCGTGAAGTAGCGGACGACGGTGGAGCGGATGCGCTCGTTGGTCCAGTAGCTGTGACAGAGGAGCTCCGCGGCGATTTTGGAGGCGGAGTAGGGGGAGATCGGGCGGGTGGCGGGCTGGTCCTCGCGGAAAGGTGGTTCGCAGCCCAAGCCGTAGGCCGACGAGGTCGAGGCCAGGACGTGGGAGCGGCAGCCGGTGGCCTTCATCTCCTCGAGCACGTTGATCACGCCCTCGGTGTTGGAGCGCAGGTAGTCGACCGGGCGGAGGCGGGACGGGGCGACGCCGGCGCGGGCCGCGAGGTTGAGGACGTGGTCGAAGGGCGGCTGGCCCTTGCGCTGGGCGAGCCTGAACACCTTGGCCAGCGCCTGGCGGTCGGCGGTGTCGGCCTGGATGAAGGTGAACCGTCCGTTGCGGGAGCGCATCGGCCGACCGGGGCGAACTTTGAGTTTCCAGCCCTGCGACCTGCCCAGGGGACGTCCGAGCAGGCCGGCCAGACGAACGTGCTTCAGGCGCACGTCGTAATAGTCGTTGATCGAGTCGATGCCGATGACCTCGTTGCCGGGCCTGGCCAGAAGCTGCTCGCAGACCTTGGAGGCGATGAAGCCAGCGCAGCCGGTGACTAGATAGCGCATGCTCCATAACACTTCCGCCAGGCTGGGATGTAAAGTGCCAAGGCGTCTGACGGCTTGCCTGCGATGCTTGGCGGGACAGTCTCTCGCCATGACCCTTCGACCCCTCTTGCTCCTGTCCGCCCTGCTGCTCGGCCTGACTCTCTCCGCCGCCGGCCGGCCCAACATCATCTTCATCCTGACCGACGACCAGGGCTACGGCGACCTCTCCGCCCACGGCAATCCGGTCCTGAAGACCCCCAACCTTGACCGCCTCCGATCGGAGAGCGTGCGCTTCGAAGATTTCCACGTCTCGCCCACCTGCTCCCCGACCCGCAGCGCGCTCATGACGGGCCGGCATGAGTTCAAGAACGGCGTGACCCACACCATCCTCGAGCGCGAGCGCCTGACGCTCAAGGCGACCACCTTCCCCCAGCTGCTGCAGAAGTCAGGTTACCGTACGGGCATCTTCGGCAAGTGGCATCTGGGCGATGAGGCGGAGTATCAGCCCAACCGCCGCGGCTTCGACGAAGTCTACATCCACGGCGCGGGGGGCATCGGACAGTCCTATCCCGGCAGCTGCGGCGACGCTCCCAACAACAGCTACTACGGCCCGTGGATCCTGCATAACGGCAAGTTCGAGAAGACCGAGGCCTACTGCACTGACGCCTTCTTCTCCCAGGCCGCACGCTGGATCGAGGGCGAAGTCTCGGCCAAGCGTCCCTTCCTGGCCTGGATCGCCACCAATGCTCCGCATGGACCGTACAACGCCCGCCCCGAGGATGCCGCGCTTTACGAGGGCAAGGGGTTGGGCAAGGACACCGAGAACTTCTTCGGGATGATCCACAACATCGACCAGAACGTCGGACGGCTACTCGCCCGCCTCGACTCGCTGGGCGTCGCGGAGGAGACCCTCGTCGTCTTCATGAACGACAACGGCGGCACCGCCGGCACCAAGGTCTTCAACGCCGGCATGCGCGCGGCCAAAGGCTCGCCTTTCCTCGGCGGCACGCGGGCGATGTCATTCTGGCGCTGGAAGGGACGGTACGCCCCTTCCGAGGTGAAGCAGCTGACCGCGCACGTCGACGTATTCCGCACCCTGGTCGAGCTGGCCGGGGCCGAGATTCCCGCGGACGTGCAGCCCCAGGTCGAGGGCCGCAGCCTCGTGCCGCTTCTTTCCGGGGGTGCTGCCGAATGGCCCGACCGCGTCCTGTTCACCCACGTGGGCCGTTGGGGCAACATGCAGAAGGGCGTCGAGCCCGATTCCGGCAAGCTGCAGCAGACCAGCGTGCGTACGAACCGCTGGCACCTCGTCTCGGCCCTGCCCGGGGCGGGCCTGCCTGCCGGCGCCAAAGCGAACGCCAAGACCGCCGTGCCGAAGGGGCAGAAGGCCGCGCCCAAGGCCAAGGCTCAGCCCGCTCAGCCCGTGTGGATGCTCTTCGACGTTAGCAAGGACTATGGCGAGACCACGGATGTGGCGGCCGAAAATCCCGAGGTCGTAAAGGACCTGATCGCCAAGCACGACGCCTGGTGGAAGGAATGCCGCCCCCTGATGGTCAACGAGGGCGCGGTCGGCCCGGCCGAAAACCCCTTTAAGGTCCTCTTCCGCGAGCAGGTCAGCAAGTAAGCCGAAGTCAGTTGAACGGTTGATCCGTTGATCAGTTGGCCAGACAGGCGGGCTTTCTGCCCTTCTTTCAGTTCATTGCCACATCCTGATTGCTGGCGTGACTGCGCTTTAAAGGGAAAGCGCTTTGCTTCGCGGCGTCAGGTCAGGTCTGGCCAACGGTTCAACTGTTCAACGGATCAATTGCCCTGCTAGGCCAGGAGCGGCTTCACGATCTCGCCGTGGATGTCGGTGAGGCGGAAGTCGCGTCCCTGGTAGCGGTAGGTCAGGCGGGTGTGTTCGACGCCCATCAGGTGCAGGATCGTCGCGTTGAGGTCGTGCACGTGCACCCCGTCCTTGACGATGTTGTAGCTGAAGTCGTCGGTCTCGCCGTGCGTGTGCCCCTTGCGGACCCCGGCGCCGGCCATCAGCACCGTGAAGCAGCGCGGATGGTGGTCGCGTCCGTAGTTCGTCTCGGTGAGCGCGCCCTGCGAGTAGATGGTGCGTCCGAATTCACCGCCCCAGACGATGAGCGTGTCGTCCAGCAGCCCGCGCTGCTTGAGGTCGGTGAGCAGGCCGGCCGTGGCCTGGTCGGTGTCGTTGCACTGGCCGCGGATGGCCTTGGGCAGGCCGCCGTGGTGGTCCCAGCCCATATGGAAGAGCTGGACGAAGCGCACGTCGCGTTCCGCCAGGCGCCGGGCGAGCAGGCAGTTGGACGCGTAGGAGCCGGGGCGGGTGACGTCGGGGCCGTAGAGGTCGAGCACGTGCTTGGGCTCCTTGGAGAAGTCCATCAGGTCGGGCACGCTCGTCTGCATGCGGAAGGCCATCTCGTACTGGGCCACGCGCGTCTGGATCTCGGGATCGCCGAGCACCCCGAACCGTTCGCGGTTGAGCGCGGCCAGTTCGTCGAGCGTCTCCCGACGCACCTCGCGGGGCATGCCGGCGGGGTCCTTGAGGAAGAGCACGCGTTCCCCCTTGTTGCGCAGCTTCACGC
>JBJTIX010000317.1:0-13137 GCA_046095205.1 Opitutia bacterium | reverse complement strand
GTTGGTGGCGGAGAAGGCGCGGAATTCGCCGGGCTGGAGCGTGAAGGTCGTGGGCAGGTAGGCCCGCATCAGGTCGTTCTTGTTCGAGGCCGAATCCGCGCCGGTGAAGAAGGCCGCCATCGGCATCTCGTACTCGCCGCTGCGGCTGGGGTGGCCGAAGCGGTTGAAGCGGAAGGTCCACTGGTCCATGTCGGAGAAGGACAGGGCCATGGAGTACTTGTCGCTGTTGCCCACGTCGGGGGAGTCCGAGGTGATCGCCACGTTGAAGGGGTTGTGCAGCACGACCACCGGCACGACGGAGAGGTTGATGACGGGGATGTCGCGGTTGCCCTGCCGCAGGGTGCTGCGGGTGACGGCGAAGACGGCGCTGACGCGGTGGACGTAGGGCGTCGCCGCCACCGCCACGGGCCTGGGCACGGGACGGTAGCTGATGTCGAAGATCGTGCCGGTGTCCACGACGTTGGGGTTCAGCGGCGATGTCTGGTCGCCGTTGAAGACGTCTGAGTAGGTGTAGAGGCGCCGGCGGATGTTGTTGTCGCTCCCGCCGCCGGGCGTGGGATGCAGCCGCTGCACGTTCGGGTAGTAGGTGCGGGCGCGCAGGGCGGGCGCGGAGGCGGAGCTCCAGCCGGCGGTGTCGCCGGGCGTCGACTGCACCTTCACCCCGGCCCAGCCGAGCTCCTTGTGCATGCGGTAGAAGGTGCGCAGCGACCACCAGGTGGGGCCGCGCACGTTGCCTTCGGGCGCGACGCGGTTGAACACCGGGGCGGCCTGCACGATATTGCCGCTGAAGGGCACGCCCATCGTCATGGCCGCGGTGCCGGTCTCGGTCATGGTCACGGCCGCGCCCGTGACGCCCGACCCGTATTCGGTGCGCGCAAAGTCGTTGTCGTTGAGCTCGAAGATCAGCGAGAGGTCTCGCTTCAGTCCGCCGTTGTAGGAGTCGGCCAGGACGCCCGAGGAGATGAGGCTGACGTCGTGGTAGAGCCGGCGTGCGTTCAGCGCGGGGGTGTTGCCGGCGGTGCCGCCGCTCACGAAGCCCGCAAGGTTGGGCAGGCCGGAGACCGCGGTCAGGCTCGCGAGTTCGGCCGGGGTGTCCAGGGCGGCGAGACCGGGAAGGAGTTCGAAGCCCGCTCGGACTGGGCTGCGCAGGGCCGCAAGGTTGCCAAGGGTGTTCGCCAGGCCGACGCTGCGGGGTTCGAGCAGGTTGATGCGGGCCTTCACGCCCTCGTCTCCCACCCAGTAGGCGTAACGTCCGCCGGTCTCCTCGTCGGGCATCCGCACGGGTGGCAGGTAGACGAGCCCGCTCGGCTTGTCGTAGGAGAACGGGTCGCCGGCGACCGGCGTGACGGTCTCGACGCCGGTCGCGCTGCCGAGTCCGACGAGCTTCACGACCTCGGTGTCTCCGGGGACGTAGTCGCTCTGCCAGGGCGCCCAGTGTCCGGCGCCGTAGTCGGACTCGCCGGAAAGGGAGACGCTCTGCAATCCGGCGTCGCGGTCGCCGCGACCGCTGACGAGCCAGGCGGGAGGCTGGTCGGGACGGTCGCTCCGCCCGACGCCGGTCCACATCGGGTTGCGGAGGTTGTTCACGGACACGCCGGGCTGGGTCAGGTCCGCGCGCGCGGTGGCCCGGCGGTCGGGACCCGCCTCCTGCTGCAGCTGTCCGACCGCGAGCCGCAGGGCGGCCACCGCGTTAAGCCGGGCACGGGTGCCCAGCTGGTGCTGCACCATCAGCCGCGCTTCGATCGAGATGAACGCGGCGATGGTGACCACGGTCAGGACCAGCATGGCCATGACGGTCAGGGAAAGGACGAGGCTGAAGCCTCTGCGCTCCGCGGTCTCCCCGGGCGGCTTCATTTCAGGGCTGGGGGGCACTACCTAACATAATGGGGCAAAAAGCCCCGCCCGCAACCCATCCTTTGGCCCATCTGCTTGCCAAAGCGGGGCTTTCCAGCACCATGGTTCGCATGAAAACCAGACTCAACCTGATGGCCCTCGCCCTCGCGTTCGTCCTCGCCGGTTGCGCCGCCTGCAAGTGCGGCTGCAGCTGCGGCTGCTCGGCCACCAAGGCCTGCGAATGCAAGTCCTGCAAGTGCACGGCCAAGTGACCCTGAGGGCCGTCGCTTTCGCGGCGGCGATTCTCTTCGCGGCCGTCCTGGGAGCCTGCCCTCCCGGGGCTTCCTCCTACGTCTCCGGCAAGCCGTCCCCGGACGGCATCGGGAAGGTGTTCATGGGTCGGGAGATCTCCAAGGTGATGGGGCACCCGGGCATCGGCTGGCTCGAGCGCACGGAGCGTGAACGCGAGGAGGCGCCCTCGAAGGCGCTCGAGATGCTCCGTCTCGCTCCCGACGCGGTGATCGCGGACGTCGGGGTGGGCTCGGGTTACTACGCCTTCCGTCTCGCTCCCAAGGTCCCGAAGGGGAAGGTCATCGGGGTCGACATCCAGCCCGAGATGCTCGAGTTCCTCGCGGCCCGGTCCAAGGAGCTTAAGATCTCCAACGTCGAGGGACGGCTCGGCAAGGTCGACGACCTCGGCCTGGCGGAGGCGTCCATCGACGCGGCGCTGATGGTCGATGCTTACCACGAGTTCTCCCACCCGGCCGAGATGCTCGCCTCGCTCCGCAAGGCCCTCCGGCCGAAGGGGAGGATCTACCTGCTGGAATTCCGCGCGGAGGATCCGGAGGTGCCCATCCGGACGTTGCACAAGATGAGCGAGGCCCAGGCCCGCAAGGAGTTCGAGGCCTGCGGCTTCAGGTTCGTCGAGTCTCGCCCGGGGCTGCCCTGGCAGCACCTGCTGGTGTTCGAGCGTCCGTGATCGGGCTCAGCCCCCGCGCTTGATCTCCTTGAGGCGCTGGAACTCGGGGCGCGCGGTGTAGAACTTGTCCAGCGGGTAGCATCCGCTGACCAGGCCGTTGCGCGGCGCGGTGGTGCAGTCGCTGAAGGTGCGGCAGATGAGCCTGGTCTCGAGCACGCCCCTGGTCGCCGCGTCGGCCAGCATCTCGGGGTAGCTGAGCACGGCCCGGCCGATGCCGATCGCGTCGGTCCAGCCGCGGTCGAGCAGCTCCTGCGACACGGCGGGCAGGTGCTCCTGCAGGTAGCTGAGGCCGGAGCTGATCACGGCCAGGCCCCTCGGCGCTCGGGCTTTCAGCGCCCGGACGGCGGCGACCTGCATCGAGACCTCGACGAGCGGATCGTGCGCGGGCTGGTAGCCGTCGCTCGGCGGGTAGGCGGCGGGACGCTGCAAGTGCGGGTTGTAGTAGGGCGAGCCGGCGGTGGTGTTCAGCAGCCTGAAGCCGAGTTCGCCCAGCAGCTCCATGAATCGGAAGGTCTCGGCGAGGTCGATGCGCACGGGGTCGCCCGGGTCGCACCCGAATGCGTAGCGGTAGGGCAGGAGGTGCGCGTGCTCCTCCGGGATGCCGGGTCCCGGCTTGCCCGGCGCCGACAGCGCGGGGTCGGGACGGTGCGGCACCATGTCGTAGAGGCTGAGGCGGACGGCGAGGTCGATGGGATTGCGGTCGGCGCGGATGCCCGCGACGATCTCGCGCAGGATCCGCGTGCGGTTCTCGAAGGAGCCGCCGTAGGGTCCGGGCCGCGTGTGCGCGCCGAGGAACTCGTGCAGGAGGTAGCCGTGGCAGTGCTTGATGTCGACGAAGTCGGCGCCGGCCTCGCGGGCGAGCCGCGCCGCGCGGACGTAGTCCGAGACGAGCGCGCGCACGTCGTCGTCGGTCAGGACCTGCGCGTCCGAGGTCACGTTGAAGCGGGCGTCGAGGACGGGGTGGCGGAAGGCCACGCGGGGCTCCCACCGCTTCTTGTCGTTGGGCCGGCAGAATCGTCCGGAGTGGGTGAGCTGGAAGCCGACGACAAGGTCCGCGTCCGTGCCCCAGCGTGCGGCGTGCTCCTCGCGCAGGATGCGCGCGAGCTCGGCGATGCCCGCAAGGTTCTCCTGCGTGATGATGAGCTGGTTCGGGTTGGCGCGTCCGTCGGGGCGCACGGCCATGGCCTCCGCGCCGCAGACGATCTTGGCGCCGCTCGCGCCGAACCGCCGCCACCGCCGGCGCATCTCGTCCGTCACGCCGCCGGTGGTCGTGCCGTCCCAGCCCTCCATGGGATGGATGGCGATGCGGTTGCCGGGGGTGCGGCCGTTGATGCTGACGTCGGACAGCGGCCGGAGCAGCGGGCTGTCGGCGCCCGTGCGCAGGGCGTCCGCCAGCGGGATGTCGGCGCCGACGGCCGCGCAGTGCGCGCGGAAGTCCGCGGGCGTCTTGAGCGAGTTGACGCGGGTGAGCTTGAAGGGCGTCGTCATGGTCAGAGCCGGATGCCGAGGCGCTCGGCCACGCGGCGGGCGCGGAGGAGGGCTTCGGCCATGCGGGCGGCCTCGCCGCCGTCGCGCAGGTCCTTGCAGTCAGGATGGGCCTCGGGCGATGCGATGACCCCGAGCGCGTGCAGGACGTGCGCCGTGCTGTGCTTGTAGGCCGCGGCGCTGCCGCGCGCGTCGAGGCGGAAGACCTGGTCCTCGAGGGACTGGAAGGCCTCGAACAGCTTGTAGACACGCGTGTCGAAGCGCCCCGGTCCGCGGCCGGTCACGGCGCGCTTGCCCGGCACGTCGTCATGCAGCCACATGTCCTTGGCCGCGCAGATGAGGGGCGCGGCGCTGCTGGCGGCGCCGATGAGCAGCGGCCGGCCCAGCCTGATGGCGGTCGCGATGCCGAAGTCGTCGCCGCTGTGCGGCTGGAAGTCGGGCCGAAGGTCGCGGCACATCGCCGACCAATAGAGGAAGTGCGGCTCGTCGAGGGTGCTGATCTTGCCGGCCACGAACTTGGGGTGGGTGGCGAGCTGCCAGAGCAGCCAAGGTCCGTAGGGGGTGGCCCAGGGCACGAACGACGGTTCGAGGGCGTGCACGATGCCCGGGCGCACGAGCCATTCGGCGATGCGGTAGTAGCCGTCGCGCCGCCGCTCGGGGTCGAGCGAGTTCAGGCCCTTGGAGGTCATGATCATGACCTCGCAGTCCTCGTGGGCCTGCACGATGTCCATCAGCGGACGGTAGCGCTCGGCCTTGAACTCGGCGTCGCGTTCCGCGCCGCGCGCCGTCACGCCCGCCACGAAGCGCCGTCCCGGGAAGGCGGCGCGGAAGCGGCGCAGGACTTCGGCGTAGAGGGCGTCATCGAGGTCGAAGATGTAGCCGGTGTCCGCGTTGAGGACGGGCACGAGTTCGACGCCGTGCCGCTCGGCGGCGGCGTAGCTCCAGGCGAGAGCCTTGACGAAGCCGTCCCAGTCCGGCTTGCGGTCGCGGAAGGGGAGGAGGGCCGCGGCGCAGAGGCGGGACCGCGTGCGGTGGTCGGCCATCTCCTCCTCCGAGGTCCAGGCCCACACCGTGTCACCCCAGGGGGTGTCGGGACGCAGGTCTTCGGGCTTCGATATCATGTCCGCATCCTAGCAGTTTTTTCGGCGGGACAACCAGAAGTTTGGACGGGGCCCGCCGATGCTTGCGGTCGGACGCCCCGGGGAGGGGAAAACGCTCCTTGAATGATGCACGCTTTGCCTTCAGATGGAACGCAGCATGCAGGCGCAATCACCCTCCGCCGTCACCCGGGCGATGCAGATGACCCTGCTCGCCGGTTTCCTCGGCTGGATGATGGACGGGTTCGAGCAGGGGATCTTCCCGATGCTGGCCAGCCCGGCGCTCAACAGCATGGTTCCTTCCGAGGTCGCCGCCCAGGGCGCCCAGGCCGCCAAGGGCTGGGTCGGAGACTGGATGGGCCTCATCACCTCCGCCTACCTGCTCGGCGCGGCCTTGGGCGGCGCGGCCTTCGGCTGGCTCTGCGACCGCGTGGGCCGCGTCCGCGCGATGTCGCTCAGCATCCTGTTCTACTCGCTGTTCAGCGGGCTTTGCTACTTTGCCCACGAGCCCTGGCACTTCCTGGTCTTCCGCTTCCTCGCCTCGCTGGGCATGGGCGGCGAATGGGCCCTCGGCGTGGCGCTCGTCATGGAAGTCTGGCCGGAGCGTCACCGTTCCAAGATGGCGGGCGCGATCGGCATGGCCGCCAACGCCGGCTACGTGCTCGTCGGCGTGGTCGCGCTGCTGTATCCCGCCACCGGCGACACCTGGCGCACGCACTTCCTCATCGGCGCCTCGCCGGCGATCCTCACGCTGCTCGTCCGGCTCTTCGTGCCGGAGTCGGAGCGCTGGAAGCAGGCGGCGCAGGCGGAGGCCGCCGCTCCGAGCGGGCGCTCCAAGATCGGCGAGGTGTTCGGCCCCGGGCTTCGCGGATCCACGCTCGCAGCCATCCTGCTGACCTCGATCGTCTTCATCGCCACCTGGGGCGCGGTCCAGTGGATCAGCCTCTGGGTGGACTCGCTCGCCGGGCCCTCCAACCCCCGTGCCAAGGCCTACGCGATGGTGGTGCTCTCGGTGGGGGCCTGCATCAGCGCCTTCCTCGCCCCCGTGCTCCTGGCGCGCTTCTCGCGTCGGACCGGCTACCAGCTGCTCTGCGGCCTCGCGCTCGTCACCTGCCTCTGGCTCTACCGCACGCCGGCCGAGTGGGGCGGGCTCATGATGGTCAAGATCTTCACGCTCGGCCTCACCTCGACCGCGTTCTTCGGGTTCTTCCCGCTCTACCTGCCGGAGCTTTTCCCGACGCGCATCCGCGCGACGGGGCAGGGCATCTGCTTCAACACGGGACGCATCGTGGCCATCCCCTTCGTGATCTTCTCCGGCCGGCTGGTCGAGACCCTCGGCGGCTACCAGCAGGCGGCCGCCACGGTCACTTTGATCTACGGTCTCGGCGTCTTCGCGGCCTTCCTCGCCAAGGAGACCTCGGGCCGTCCCCTGCAGGACTGACCGATGTCCAATCCGCACGATGCCCGCATCCGCGCCGTGCGCTGGCACGCGTTGCCGGTCCGCACCCGCGTGCCGCTCAAGTTCGGCACGGAGACGGTCACGTCGGTGTCCTGCTGCCGCGTGGCGCTCACGGTCTCCCGTGCGGACGGCTCGCGCGCCGAGGGCTGGGGCGAGACGCCCCTCAGCGTCCAATGGGTCTGGCCTTCGGCCACGGTGCCCTACGAGGTGCGCCGTCGCGCGCTCGAGGACTTCTGCGACATGCTGACCGACGCCTACGCGCAGTTCCCCGGCTCGGGGCACGCGATGGAGATCGGGCATGATTTCCTCGAGGCGGTGCTGCCCAGGCTGAGGGAGTCCTTCAACGCCACGCTGCCCCGCGGGGTGCGCATGCCCACGCTCGCCGCGCTGGTGTGCGCCTCGGCCTTCGACCTCGCGCTCCACGACGCCTACGGCCGGGTCAACGGCACGCCGACCTACCTGACCTACTGCGCGCCCTGGATGAACGCGGACCTCTCGCACTACGTGCGGCCCGCGGAGGACGCCCCCGGGGTGTCGTTCGCCGGCCGCTACCCCGCGGACTACTTCCGTCCGGTCCCGGAGACGCGCCTGCTGGCCTGGCACCTGGTCGGCGGGCTCGACCATCTCACGGCCGCGGACGCGGCAGGTTCGGGTCCGGACGACGGCTACCCGGTCTCGCTCGATGCGTGGATCCGTCGCGACGGGCTGCGCGCGCTCAAGGTCAAGCTGCGCGGAGACGACGCGGAATGGGACTTCCAGCGCCTGCGCCGTGTCGCCGAGGTCGGGCTGCCGCTCGGCGTGACGCTTTTCACCGCCGACTTCAACTGCACGGTGACGGACCCCGCCTACGTCACGGGCGTGCTCGACCGCGTGAAGGCCCAGCTGCCCGAGCTCTGGCAGCGGCTCAGCTACGTGGAGCAGCCGTTCCCCTACGAGCTGGAGGACCATCCGATCGACGTCCACAGCGTCAGCGCGCGCACGCCGCTCTTCCTCGACGAGAGCGCGCATGACTGGCGGCTGGTCCGGCTCGGACGCGAACTCGGCTGGACGGGCGTCGCCCTCAAGGCCTGCAAGACGCAGACCGGCGCGCTCCTCAGTCTCTGCTGGGCGCGCGCCCACGGGATGAGCCTGATGGTGCAGGACCTGACCAATCCGATGGTGGCGCAGATGACGCACCTGCTGCTCGCCGCCCACGCGCCCACGATCGCGGGCGTGGAGACGAACTCCATGCAGTTCTACCCCGAGGCCTCGTCGCTCGAGGCCGCGGTGCATCCGGGGCTCTACCGCCGCCGGGAGGGCATGATCGACGGCGGCACGCTCGCCGGCCCGGGCTTCGGGCTGCGGCTGGAGGAGGTGCGGCGCGAACTTCCGCCCGCCCGCCGGTCCTGTCCGGCCTGAGCGAAGGCGCTTGCCCGTCCGGCGGCGCCGGGGCTGAATGGGCCACCCCCATGATCTCCCGCCTCCTGCTCCTCGCGGCCTGCGCCGCCCTCGGCGCCGCCGACGCGCCCGCCCGCAAGGTCCTCTTCTTCACCAAGTCCTCGGGCTACGAGCACGAGGTCATCTCCTGGAAGAAGGGCCAGCCCAGCTTCGCCGAGAAGCAGCTGCTCGAGCTCGGCGCGGCCAACGGCATCACGTTCACCTTCTCGAAGGACGGATCGAAGTTCTCCCCGGAATACCTCGCGCAGTTCGACTCCCTCCTGTTCTACACCACGGGCAACCTCTGCGAGGAGGGCACCGACAAGAACCCGCCGATGACCGCCGCCGGCAAGCAGGCGATCTTCGACTTCGTGCGCGCGGGCAAGGGCTTCGTGGGCACGCACTCGGCCTCCGACACGTTCCACACCGACAACGAGTCGCAGAAGGGGCCCGAACGCTTCAAGAACCACGGCGACCAGGCCGACGCCTACGTCTGCTTCCTCGGCGCGGAGTTCATCCGCCACGGCAAGCAGCAGGTCGGCGTCAACAGGGTGGTCGACCCGACGTTCCCCGGCTTCGCCGGCCTCGGCGACTCGTTCTCGTTCATGGAGGAGTGGTACACGCTCAAGGACTTCCGTCCCGACATCCACGTGCTCACGGTTTTCAACGACCCGCCCCTGGAGGGCGACGACTACAAGCGTCCGGCCTTCCCCAACTGCTGGGCGCGCCAGGAGGGCAAGGGACGGGTGTTCTACACCGCGATGGGCCACCGCGAGGACGTCTGGACCAATCCCACTTTCCGCCAGATCCTGGTCGGAGGACTGAAGTGGGCCAACGGCGACGCCAAGGCCCCGGACCTCTCCCCGAACCTGCTCAAGGTGGCGCCGGGCGCGATGACCAACCAGCCCTACACGGCCACGCCGCCCCCGAAGGCCAAGGCTCCCGCCAAGAAGACGCCGGCCAAGAAGTGAGCGGCCTGCCGCGACTGACCCATGCCTGAGGCCAGGGAAGCGACCACGCTCGGCGAGCTTACGCCGCACCAGCGCAAGTCGGGCCTCGCCGCGTGGCTGGGCTGGTTCTTCGACGGTCTCGACCTTCACCTCTACACGCTGGTCGCCACGGTCTTCGTGGCCCAGCTGCTAGCGGTGCCCGAGCAGGACCCCTCCGTGGCGCGCCACGGCTCATGGATCCAGGCGGCGTTCCTGCTTGGCTGGGCCCTCGGCGGCGCGTTCTTCGGCGTGGTCGGCGACCGGCTCGGCCGCAGCCGGGCGCTGGTGCTGACGATCCTCACCTACGCGCTGTTCACGGGCCTCTCGTTCTTCGCCCAGTCCTGGTGGCAGCTCATGATCTTCCGCTTCCTCGCGGCGCTGGGCATCGGCGGCGAGTGGGCGGTGGGGGCCTCGCTGCTCTCCGAGACCTGGCCGAAGAAGTGGCGGCCCTGGATCGCCGCGGTGCTGCAGTGCGCGGTCAACTTCGGCATCATCGCCGCCATCCTCTCCGTCGAGCTGCTGCGGCTGGTGCCCGGTTACGAGCCGCGCTGGGTCTTCCTCATCGGAGTCCTCCCCGCCTTCGTCACGCTCTGGATCCGCAAGGAGGTCCCCGAGACGGAGGAGTGGACTTCCGCGCAGGGGCGCCGCGCGGCCCCGCCGGTCTGGGAGCTGTTCTCCGCCGGCAGCCGCCGCACGACGCTCCTCGCCTCGGCGCTCTGCGCGATCTCGCTCACGGGACACTGGAGCTTCATGTTCTGGCAGCAGGCCTTCATCCGCACGCATCCCGAGGTGCCGGCGGAGGCCGCCGCCCAGGCGGCCATCACGGCCAAGGCGCTGTTCTGCGTCATCGCCGCTTCGGTGCTGGGCAACTTCGCCTCAGGGTGGGCCGCCCGCCGCTTCGGCTACGCCCGCGCGCTCAGCGGCTTCTTCGGCGCCTACTTCGTGCTGATGGCGCTCACGTTCGCCCGGCCGTGGGGGCTGGACGCCACGCTCGCGCTCTACGCGGCGGTGGGCTTCTGCCAGGGGGTGTTCGGTCTGTTCACGATGGCCCTGCCACCGCTGTTCCCGACGCTGCTGCGCACGACCGGCGCGGGCTTCAGCTACAACATCGGACGGGTGTTCGCCGCCGTGGGCACGGTGTTCTTCGGCATCTTCGCCAAGCCCTCCGACTTCAGCGCGGTGCTGCTCTACGCGTCGTTCCTGTTCCTGCCCGCCGCCGCGCTCGCCGTCTTCCTGCCCCAGGATCCGGAGGCCTGACTTGGCTTGCACATCGGGCCGGGTCGGGCAGTTTCCCGTCATGGGCCTGATCCGTCTCCTGAGGCTGCCTCGCCGGGCCCGGCTCTTCCTGCAGCTGCAGGCGGTCACGTTCGCGGTCGGCACGGCGCTGTTGCTGCGCTCCCGCACGGAGAAGGGGACGACGGTGCGGCAGGCGGTCGACGGCACGCTGCTGGACATGCAGACGAACGGCTGGTTCCTGCTGCTGCCTTTCTTCGGTCTCTGCCTCTTCCTGCTGCGCACGGACCCGCGGCCTCGCCGCACGCGCCAGGTCTTCGTGAAGTGGACGCTCATCTTCCTGGTGATGGAGTTCACGACGCAATGGACGCGCGAGGGCTGGGCGGTCGCGACGTCCTCCTTCCCGGTCATGGCCCTGCGGTTCGGCAGCGCCGGGGCGATGGCCGCGGCGGTCTGGTGGCTGATGGAGCGCTCCCCCCGCGTGCATCCGCCGCATCACGCCGGCCACGCCCACGCCCCCCATCCGCCCAAGGGCGGGCACTCCTGACTCACTTCCGGGCCAGCGCCTCCACGGCCTTCGCCTCGGCGGCGGTCACGGGCGTCACGGACAGTCGGTTGCCGGGACGGAGGATCAGCATGCCGCGCAGGGCGCGATGGGAGCGCAGGTCCGCCAGGGTCACCGCGCGCGGGAAGTCGCGCAGGTGCCTCACCTCGATGCAGCTCCAGCGGGGGTCGTCGCGTCTCGACTTGGGATCGTGGTAGTCCGACTTGGGGTCGAACTGGGTGGGGTCGGGCCAGGCCTCCTTGGAGACGGCGGCGAGTCCGACGACGCCGGGCTCGGCGCAGTTGGAATGGTAGAAGAGCACGATGTCGCCCGCCCGGCACTGGCGCAGGAAGTTCCGCGCCTGGTAGTTGCGCACGCCGGTCCACGGCTCGCGCCCGCGACGTTTCAGCTCCTGGAAGGAGAACTCGTCGGGCTCCGACTTCATCAGCCAATGGCGCATGGGGGCAGGGTGGAGGACGCGGCGCGCTTGGCACGGCGACGGCGCTTGCGCCCGCTCCCGGCCGGGGCGTAATGGTGCCGTGCGCCTCGTCGATTCACACTGCCATCCCGCCGCGGCGCTCCGCGAGGGCAGGATCGGTCCCTGGATCTCGTCTGCTCGCGCCGCCGGGGTCGAGGCCGCGGTCGCCATCGGCACGGACCTCGACGACTGGGCGGAATACCGCGATCTCGCGGCGAGCCACCCGGACTTCTTCCGCCACACGGTCGGGCTGCACCCCTGCCACGTCGACGAGGGGTGGGAGGACCGCGTGGCCGCGCTTTCGCCTTTCTTCGCCGACCGGACGGAGCCGGTCGCCCTCGGTGAGATCGGGCTGGACCACTTCCGTCTGCCCGCCGACCCCGCCGAGGCCGCCCAGGTGAAGGGCTGGCAGGAGGAGGCCTTCGCCCGGCAGCTCGCCCTGGCCCGGCAGTTCGGCTGCCCGGTGGTCGTCCACTCCCGCGCGGCCTTCACGGACTGCGTGCGGGTCATCGACGCCTCGGGCGTGGACTGGAGGAAGGTCGTGTTCCACTGCTTCGCCGGGGGCCCTGACCAGATGCGCGAGCTCAACCGCCGCGGCGGCCGCGGCTCCTTCACGGGCACGGTCACCTACCCGAAGTCGCCGCTCGTGCGCGAGGCGCTCGGGGCGCAGGGGCCGGACCGGCTCATGCTCGAGACGGATTCGCCCTACCTCGCCCCCCAGTCCATGCGCGGGAAGGAGAACACGCCCGCCTCGCTCGTCGAGATCGCCGAGACGGCCGGACGCGTGCTGGGCATCCCCGCCGCCGAGGTCGCGGAGCTCTCCACGCGCAACACGCGGGCCTTCTTCGGTTTCTGAAAAGCAGAGGGCGGGCCCGGAGGCCCGCCCTTGGATGTCCGCTCCTGCGGCGTTCAGGCCTTCGCCAGGGCCTGCTCGAGGTCGGCGATGATGTCGCCGACATCATCGATGCCCACCGAGATGCGCACCACCTCCGGTCCCGCGCCAGCCATCAGCTTCTGCTCGTCCGAAAGCTGGCGGTGCGTGGTCGACGCCGGGTGGATGATCAGCGTGCGCGTATCGCCGACATTGGCCAGATGCGATGCAAGCTTGACGTTGTTGACCAGCGAGACGCCGGCGTCATAGCCGCCGGCAAGGCCGAAGGTGAACACCGCGCCGGCACCCTTGGGGCACTAGGTCTGCGCCAGGCCATGGCACGGGTCATTGGCGAGGTTGGCATAGGACACCCACTCGACAGCCGGATGCCGGCTGAGGAACTGGGCGACCGACTTGGCGTTCTCGCAGTGCCGCTGCATGCGCAGGGGCAGGGTCTCGCTACCCGTCAGGATCATGAAGGCGTTGAAGGGCGAGATCGCAGGCCCGAAATCGCGCATGCCAAGAACGCGGCAGGCCGTGGCAAACGCCATGTCCCCGAATGTCTCGTGCAGCCGGATCCCGTTGTAGGACGGACAGGGCTCCGACAGCTCCGGATAGCGCCGGGTGCGCGACCAGTCGAAGCTGCCGCCATCAACGATGATGCCGCCCATGGAATTGCCATGCCCTCCCAGGACCGTGGTCATCGAGTGAACGACGATGTCGGCGCCCCAGTCGATGGGCCGCGTCAGGTCG